>JAAZXX010000729.1 GCA_014239995.1 Verrucomicrobiia bacterium | reverse complement strand
TAATTTCAGCAGCCCTTGTGGTGCGGGAATCTCGATCGAGCATCGAGATCATGTGGATGGGAGTCGGCTTAAGTCTGTCCTGCTTCGAAACTGTATTTTCCGTGGAAACCGATGCCCTATCAGTGGTGCGGGAGTGGATTTACTGCATGGCAGCGCTGCGGAAATTCTGAATTGCCTGTTCATCGGCAACCTGTCCAACGAACCGATGAACGAGAGGGCCGAAACACCGGGCAAATGGAAACCACAACACGGCTCCGGAGCGCTGACCTTGTTCCCCAGATCACGCGTCATCGTTCGAAAGTGCACCTTCACCGGCAATCGAAACGCGATCGACGACTCCAATCGTGAAAACATCTACCAAGATTCAATTTTTTGGATGAACAATGCCCCTGGGGGATGGCCGCCAGGGGCTCGCTATGAATTGGATCTCGCTTCTGGCGTCGGCGTCAGCGGATGTTTTCTGGACGGAGACATACCCGATCTCGAAAATAGCCTGGATAAAAACCAGAATGTCATCGGATGTCCCGATCCTCAGTTCGACTCAAATTACATTCCCCAGGCCAAGGGTTTTGAAGGGGTGGGCTATCGTCCGCATTGAAAAATTCCTTCCCCGTGCAGGATAAGGCTATCAAGCCGATGAACAGGACCCAGACAAACTTGACGAAACGATTCACAGGCTTTCAACTCATACCCATGAGTAACATTCGATTCACTCCACATGATGCAGTCCCCCTGCATGTGGCGGTAAAGCGATTCGCCGGAAAGGCGCGAAAGCGTTTTCACCGACTCGCATGCCTGTATGGTCTGCCCATGATCATGCTTTTGGGGTGTTCGAAGGAGGAGGAACCGCTGATCAAGACCCCAGCATCAATTCCCTCATCTGATGCAGAGGAGACGGCAACTGGCATGGGCCCTTCCAAAGATTCCATTGTCACGACAGGTGAAACCAAGGAAACGGTCAGCTTGTGGAGCAAGGCAATCAAATCACAGTTAAAGGATATCGCCACAAGTCTGATGCAAGTGGGAACAGATCCAACCATGTCAGTGTCGCTGCTTGAGTCTATTGAGATGCAGGTTCCTGGACTTCAGGAGGTCTCCGAGCTTCACCGAAGCCAATCGATTCGAACACTTGAGCTGAGATCTCCAGAAAAAAGCCGCTCCATGACAACCGAGCCCACCGTTTTCCTTCGACATCTCCAACAGCTTCTTGCCATCACCCCAGACAAGTCTCAGGAAAAAGTATCCTTCAAGCTTTTCGCCATCAACGCAGCAAACGGCCAGATTCAGAGCCGGCAGCGCTTGATGGCGCGTGGAACAGTAAAAGGCAGACCCACTCACTCGTCTGCCGTAGTGGACGCGACGTGGACAATGCCTGCCGACACCGGTGAAAAGCAATCCCCACAATTGGTGGGATGGTCGATGCCGGTGCTCGTTCGAAACGAAATCATATCGGATCAAGAGGTTGCTTTCGATGACATCGCCATCGGAGTGCTCGGAGGCAATCCCGCATGGCGGGAGCAGTTACAGTGGGGCATGAACACCTGGGGACGCCATATTGATCGCTCCTTGAATCCTGATTTCCTGGGATACCACGGACTCGCCGTGGGTGACGTGGATGGTGATGGACTGGAAGACCTCTATGTCTGTCAGCCGGGCGGATTGCCCAACCTTCTGTTTCAGCAGCAGACGGATGGAACGCTGATCGATGTTTCCTCTGCTTCCCGGGTTGACTGGCTGGATAATTCAACGGGCGCATTACTGGTGGACCTGGACAATGATGGCGATGCCGACCTTGCCTTGGCGACCCGCACTGCGTTCCTGGTGATGGAAAATAATGGTGCCGGTAAATTCTCCCTGATCGAACGATTTTCCAGCATTCCAATGGGCTATTCACCAAGCGCAGCAGACTACGACCTGGATGGCGACCTCGATCTTCTAGTGCTGCGATACGCCGGGGACGGTGGCAAGACCGGAGACTTTCCCACACCACATCCTTTCCACAGCGCCCGCAATGGAGGGACGAATGTGCTGCTCCAAAACCAGGGAAATCTGGGTTTTGCTGATGTCACCGATGAGTGTGGTCTGGGAGTTGAGAACTATCGATTCTCCTTTGCTGCCTCGTGGGAGGACTACGACAACGATGGCGATGTGGATCTCTATATCGCCAACGATTCGACGCCCAATTTCCTCTATCGCAATACGGGGGATGGTACCTTCGTCGAGGTCGGGCTGCGGGCGAATGCTGCTTTCAATGAAATGGGGCTGGCG
>JAAZXX010000728.1 GCA_014239995.1 Verrucomicrobiia bacterium | reverse complement strand
CCAGAGTTAAAGTAATTGGTCTGGGATTGCAGCTTACTAAGCAAGGTAAATGCCAGATTATTGTTCGCGTTAGGATTGATGGCGCGTCGATTTACTCCCCGACAACTCAGGGTCAGCTTGGAAATGATGCTTTCATCATCCTCCTCAGAGGCTTCCTCGTCATCATCGTAATAGTCATCATCATCATCCGTATTACCCATGGGAAGGAGTCCGTAACGCTTCATCATTTCGATGTCCATCATCGGGGACTGCTCCTCCTCATCATCCCAATCATCAAAAGTCTGGGCGCCGGTCAGGTCAATTCCCGGACTGTCGGGCATCAGGGATTCAATCCAGAGACCCGCATCCAGGGAAAAACGACGCTGTGCGTCCACTTCAGCCTCGACCAAAGATTTTCGAATCACCTGCAACAAGTCCCCCCAAAGAAATCGTTGGTCCATCAGTGTCGCGAAAGTTTCGACCTTGCTCATCTGGGCAGACAAAGCCGACTCCTCCGGTTTCAGCTGGTTCTCAAGATCCTGCAACGGCGTGGCTATGGCTTGCAGATCCCGGAGGATTTTTTGTTTCTCACCATGAACTTGACTGTAGAACAAGCCAATGGCAGCAACGACCAACACCAGACCAAAAACCGCTGAAATGAGGTATGGCTTCTTGCGGTTGAACTCCTGGCGCTGCAAGGAGGACTTGGGCATCAGGTTCAGTTCAACCGGGCATTGAACCACCTTGCGCAGACCGAGACCAACCACTTCTCCAAAGGAGTGAGCCACCCGGGCCAATTCCTCCAAATTAAGCGAGGGGTCGATTTCGATCGACCTGAAGGGGTTGAAATACTCCACCTCCATATTGAGCTTTTCAGCAAAAAACTGAGCGGTGTATGGCATGATGGATGCCCCACCGGCCAGGAACAGACGATCCGGGGCAGAACCACCCTGCTGACTGCGGTAGAACTGCATGGTCTGGTTGACCTGGATATGCAGACGAGTCATCACCTGACGCGCGATCTTGGAAATCTGAGCCTGCTGAGGATTGTCAGGATCCTCATAAGCACCACCCAAGCTCACAAATCCCTGATCCACTTTGAATTTTTCAGCCTCCGGAAAACGCATTTTGGCTTCCGAGGAGAATTCCTGCGTAATGGAGTTGGCGCCGATATTGATACTTCGAGCGAACACCTTGCCTTTCTCGAAAAAGAGCAGGTTGCTGGATTTAGCACCGATATCAAGAAGCATCGTGCATCCCTCCAGGTCGCTGTAATTGTACCTGAAGGCGTTGCAGATAGCTGCCTGTGGGACTTCCACCAGGTTGAGAACCATACCGTGGGACTCGGAGGCCTTGAAGACCTTGTCCACCAGATCTGTCTTGATGGCAACCAGAAGGACCTCCAGCTCGCCGCTGGCAGTCGTACCCATGATCTGGTAATCCCAGACAACTTCCTCGAGTGGGAAAGGGATATTTTGCTGCGCCTCGTACTGGATGATCTGAGTCACCTTTGAGGAATCGACAGGTGGTAACTTGACGAACTTGGAAAAGACCTGATACCCGGGGGCACAAACGTTGATGTTCTTCGAAGAATTAAACCCTTGCTCGTTGAGAAGCGATTGCAGGGCTTTTTTGATGACACCTTCCCGAACAGCATCCTGCGCACCGGGCAAACCGAGAGGGTGCTGGCCAAACTTTTTCAGCACCAGGCTACCAGCGTCCGTTTGATCGAATTCAGCGATCTTCACGCAACCGGCACCGAGGTCGATGCTTAAAAACGATTTCGATTTTAACATGTTACGTTTCTTTCCTGTCTATCAGGACAACGCACGTCCCCTGAGCATTAAGCCTCCGGAGACGATCATTGCGAAGGTCGAAAGTTGATATTGGAGTTTCCCATTTGGGTCAACAGAAAACTGCCGTGTATCGGTCAAACATTTCATTTTGCAGTGACCACTTTTTCGCGCACTTATTTTTTGAAGTCATGCATGACCCGGATGATAAGACCCGAAAAGCAGGGTAACCACTCAAAAAAACAAGCCACCGAGACCGGGTTCCACCCCCTGCCGTCATTTGGCCCCGTCACCTCCAAGCACCACCGGAATGGTCTGAAAGAGAATTTTAATATCCAGCCAAAGGGACCAATTGTCGATGTATTCAAGGTCGAGTCTGACCCATTCTTTGAAATCGGTCACCTTATTTCTTCCACTTATTTGCCAAAGGCAGGTTAAGCCTGGCTTGACGCTCAATCTCCGACGATGCGCGAGTTCATCAAACTGCATGGTTTCATCCACA
>JAAZXX010000727.1 GCA_014239995.1 Verrucomicrobiia bacterium | reverse complement strand
CAACGCAGGCAAAAGCAAACCAGCGAGTATGGCACTGATCGCGATCACCACCAACAGTTCAATCAATGTGAACGCATTCCGTCCAATTCTTTTCATACAGTGGTTCTTTCTTGAGTTCAGACTCTCCCGATGCTTCTCGTCAATAGAAGCGGACAAGCCAGGCTATAGCAAAATAGATATCACCTCTTGGAATAATGAAGCAAGAATGGTATGTGCGTCAAAGCCTTGTTTTGTCGTCTGACGCTTAGCGAGCCTGATTCCTATGTCCTTCCCGAAATTCTCGAGAACTGCATCGTCACAACCATCAAAGGCCCATCCTTATTCCATGAGCATGGACTTGATTTGCGAGCGCTTCTTGAAGCAACAGGCATTTAATTTAATTTTTATTGTAAACCTCCGGATTGGACAGGCTATTAACCGGCTGGAAATTAAGGCCTTGCGTGGCTTGGGACACTTTTAAGTTTCTAAAGAATCGATTCGATGATCCATGAAGTGAGATCAAGTTCAGGCTCCTGTATTCAAATGGTTCATAAGATGCCATGAACGAAATAAAGATTAGAAATGTTCTCTCACCTCAGGTTGAACCTTGACTTGGATCATTTCTCAAATTACCCAACTTAACCAAATGCTCGTCACTGGGTGTGGTCACTTCGAGAGTGTTCTTTTTAAGTCCTTGCAGAAGAAAATGGCCACCGTGTCTGAATCCACAGAGGCGTCCATTGAAAAGAGTGAGCGATCTTGGAACACCTTGGCTGTGTGGGAGGCCAGTCACCGCCCACGCACCACCACCACGGAAAAAGGTCTGTCTTTTTGCTTTTCCCATGTTCTGGCAGAACCATGCGTAAGCATGATCAAGGTTCGGAGGTTCCGTTTCTTGACGTGTATTCTCCTAAATACAAAAATCTTATCATAAGATATTCAAAGTCACTGCTGGTTGCCTTTGGCTTCCTTTCGGCAAGATTTCCTGCTCCATCACCAGCCTTAGAGATGGAGCATCCGGTCAAGGTGGAGCTCAAGTCAATCCTGTCGGAACCCCTTCTGAAGCCGCTGCAAATCCCTGAGGTCTCCTATGTCTTCAGCCGGTTGATTCCGGTTTTCTATGTTTTTCGGGGTTTGCCATTTCCATGTCTCCGAATGCCCGTCAACAAATGCAAAGTTACAGCCCTGGTTATGGCGATCAGCTGGCATGTTGGACCAATTGAAATCCGGGGCACGGTTGACGGTGAAACTGGCGTCATCAATGGCTTCCTCGTGCTCGTCCAGAAAAATAACGAGGTAGGCCGGTTCACGAATGGCGGAAGATCGTAGAATGGTGGCTTTGTCTTCGCTTTGTCCTCCAAGATGAGAATTCATGGAGTAACTGCGTGTACGCGGCACAGCTGGTTGGGATTCAGTTTTTGATCGGTCGGCAGGGCATCGGTATAGCTTGAAGGTTCGATTGTAGTTTCCAGTGAAAAAGGACCCGTTTTCAATACGTGAAGTGTCAATATCCACGCGCGCGTTGGAATCCCCTATCCATGAATCCACGGAATTTCGCCACGTGCCATTGATCGGAGTCGCATGGTTGATGGGAACTCGATCCCCATAGTCGTCGGTATAGAGCCGCCAGGAGAGCTGGAGTTGACGGAGTTGATTGAGGCAGGAGATACGCATGGCCGAGGACTTTGCCTTGGAAAGGGCGGGAAGGAGAAGACCGGCAAGAATGGCGATTATGGCGATCACCACAAGAAGTTCGATCAAGGTGAATCCGCGGGACCTGCCCTGAAGCTGAATAGTCATGATAAAATTAACTGAAGGATGACGGGCTTTCAACCAGGCATACTACCAGGCTGTCAAGTGGACACAATCTGTATTTTGATACATCAAAAAGTTTCCAAAACTTCTGCGTGTGGCGAATGCCTGTTTTCTGTAATCTGAAGGCACATGGATCACTCACTCAATGACGGAGAATGATCTACTAATGCGTGTGTTGGTACAATTATCAATTGATTTAGTGGGGGGGGCATTGGCATAGTCAAACCAGGAGGAAAACAGGGTGTTGTTGCCGAAAACTTCATCCTCAAACAGCAATTGCACTTTCTCGATCGGTCCAGAAAACGAGGTGCAAATCTCTCGAGCTTTCGACGGTGCATATTTGGTGCACTCTGCCAGTTCATCCGGCGAAATCGGATTTTCCGTGTTGCTGTCGCCCTTCGCCCTTCCATATTGATCCCAATCCATCGACATTCCACCAAAAGACAATACCGACAACTCTGCGCTTCAACACTGAAAATGA
>JAAZXX010000726.1 GCA_014239995.1 Verrucomicrobiia bacterium | reverse complement strand
CCCTACAAGGAACTGGCCCGCCACCACTACCAGAAGGCCCTTGAGGGTGGTCTTTCCAAGGAACCGGTGCTTGAGCGTCTGATTGAGGGGGGGGAATAGGCTTTCGCTTCCAAACCTGCATCGAGCATTAGCATTCACCATGTCACTGAGGCAAATGCAGCGTTCGTTGACCATTGCCACTGCTGGACGTGGCCTTACCGAGTTCACCCGTGACGTGCAGGGTGTTCTCAATGAAAGCGGTCTTGAGGAAGGTTTGACCCACCTGTTCCTCCGTCACACCTCAGCGTCATTGTTAATTCAGGAAAATGCTGATCCAGAGGTTCAGATTGACCTGGAGAGATTTTTTCAGCGGTTGTGTCCAGATGGAGATTCGATCTATGAGCACACCATGGAGGGCCCCGATGACATGCCGGCACATGTCAGGACGACTCTGACCTCGGTGCACCTGAGTATTCCCTTCGCAGGAGGAAGCTTGTTGCTTGGTACCTGGCAAGGGATTTATCTTTGGGAGCATCGAACTCATCCGCACCAAAGGCAGGTGGTGGTGCATTTGACTGGAAGCTGATGGTTGACCCGGTGATCCAAAGATTAACCAGGGACCAGTGCCTGCGTTTGTTTTTACTGACGACGGCTTGCCTTCTCCTGCATGTTTGGGCCAATGGTCTGCGTGCCTCTACCTCATGGGGTTTTGATGAACCTGAGCAGTTTCCCATCGATTTGCAGATTCAGTTTCTTCAGGCAGCGGATCTTGATGCCAATGGTTGGATGGATCTGGTGGTTTCAAATCCAAGGAGATCTCAGTTGACCTTGCTCATGAATCAATCGGGTGTTGGATCATCCCTTGATGCAGAAGAAGACCTATCTTCAACCCAAGGCGATGAGTCCCTCAATTTATTGCTCCCAGATACACGTTTCAAAATGGATTCCATCCTTTTGCAAAGCCGCACCAAAGCCATGTGTCTGGCAGACCTTGACGGGGATCAGTTGCCAGAGGTGATCCTTTACGATGACAAGGATCGTTTCGAAATACGTTGGAACGATAAGATGCATCCATGGAAAGAGAATAGCCGTTGGCGTCTTTCAGGAGGTCTTACCGGTTCTGCAGTCCTCAAGGCTTCCGACTTGGATCAGGATGGGCATCTTGACCTTGTTTTTCTGGCTGAGGATCAGCTGCGCATATGGTTCAACAGAGGAGCAAGACAGATTGAAAATCCGCAAAGCCTGCGTTTGCCGCAAGGTGTTTCGAGCTATGATCTGGTGGATCTCAATGGAGATACCTGGTCTGATTTTGCTTTCCATGCACCCAACAGGGAAAATGGCCTGTATGTTTCATTTGGTTTTCAAGGTTCCTTTTCCAGCATGATTGAGGCGGCTTCGCCAAGGCTGAACAAAATCAAATGGATGCCATCTTCTTTCCATGGGAAAACATACGCCATCGCTCTTTCGGATCATCGCGACCAGGTGATGTTGCTTGAGTGGGAGCTTGTTTCTCCAGGGGATTCCTCGACCGACTTGCTTGGAGGGAGGCAACATCACTTGCAGTTTCCGGATTTTTCAGGTGTTCGACGAGGTGTTGTCTGGGTGGATTTGAACAAGGATCAGCGAGCAGACTGCCTTGTTGCAGATCCTGATGCTGGACTGGTGCACGTATTTTTATCCAATCCTCGCGGTTACTGGGATCAGCCGCGCGCTTTTCCATCATTAACGGGTATTCAGGCCATGAGCACCATGGATTGGGACAAGGATGGGGCCAAGGAAGTTTTCGTCTTGAGCAGAGATGAAAAACAGATTGGCATTTCGCGCTGGGATGCCTCGCGGCAGGTGTTGAGTTATCCTGAGCCTGTAACCGGTATCCAACGCCCGCTGGTGATGGCTTGTGTCACGTCGGCGCAAGCGGAACTTCCCCAGCCTCTTGCTATCGTGCATGAAACAGAATCTGCCTGGGGCTTGACACTTATGAATCATGACCAGGGGAGGCAACAGCAGGTATTTCAGGGATCCCTGAAAGGGACTCCAGAACGACTGATGATGCACGACCTGGATCAAGATGGACACATGGACCTTCTTCTGTTCATCCCATACGAGCCTCTTCATTGCCTGAGGCGGGATCCTGAAGGGAATACGTTCGACCTCCTTCACCTCGCACCACCAGGAGGTTCCTGGCAGGGAGGTTGGGCCGGAAGTGGGGATTTGGACGGAGATGAAAAACCGGACTTGGTTTTACCATTCAAGAATCTCGTGCGTGGTTTTAGACTTCACCAGGAGCAAGGGCAGTTGC
>JAAZXX010000725.1 GCA_014239995.1 Verrucomicrobiia bacterium | reverse complement strand
TGGCTTCCTATCGCCTTTTCTACAGCCCACAACGACAACGGCCACCATGACCATCAATGAGATTCGAAAGCATGCAGTCGGCAAATTCATAAGGTATCGGTATTTTAAAGGGTTAACAGTCACACCTCAGTGCGCCCAGCTGGGTTGGGATTGCTCACTGATAGTTTGACGGATATCCTTGACCTGTTTGGTTGGAACGTCAAGCAAAGACAATGTTTTCCGGCCGTTTTTCTCGCGCATGAAGACCAGGTTCCTTGAATTTGGTGCCCAGCAAGGGTCCTCCCCCGTGGTCAGTATCGTTGCTTCGCCACCAGTGGATTCGACCACACAGATACGCCCTTTGCCGCCTGTCATCGAGGTGAAAGCAATCCATTTACCATCGGGTGACCAGTCAGGTTCGGTGACCATACCCCTTACAGATCCGGTCTGGAGTCTTCGAATGTTGCCACCACGTGCAGCGATGATAAAGAGGCGTACTCCGCCCTGGACAGATGACGTGAAACAGATGGACTTTCCATCGCTTGACCAAGTTGGACAGGCTTCCTCCTCGCGAGTTGTAGTGAGTCGCATTTCTCCTGAACCATCGTGGTTTGCCACATAGAGGTCTGGACTACCTGCCTTACTCAGGATCATCGCGATGCGCTCGCCATTGGGCGATAATGCTGCGCTCGTGTTGAGTCCAGAGTTACGGGTGACCCTTTGTCGCCTGCCGGATCGAAGGTCGTGCGAGATGATGTTGGGACTCCCCACCTTGTAGGAGGTGTAGTAAATCGCGAGTTTGCCCGGTAGCCAGGCGGGAGCGGCGACATGCGAGGCATCATGGGTCACGCGTCTCGCATCGTAACCGTCGAAATCGGATACGTAGATCTCCCAAAAACCCTCTGATTTTCCGCGGAATGCAATCATGGTCCGTGCGATTCCCGGGTGGCCCAGAATCGTCTCTACGACATCATCTGCCAGGGCATGGATACGGCGGCGGGGTTTTCCCTCAGGATATGCCCGGTAGAACAGGGTCCTGTTCCCTTTCGCATCCTTGAGGCGTCCAGTCAGTTGATTGTTTTCATTCGAACCCATCAGTTCAAATTCGGCTTCCTCCCTTGAGACGACTTCAAATCCCTGGATTCCAAGATCAAATCGAAGGACGGCCATCGAACTGCTGTTAAAGCCGCTCAAGCTGATAGGTACGCTTTCTCCGCTCTGATACCTGGTGATGTCCAGTTCCTGCTGTGCAAGCATTGCAGGCAATGTGCTCAAAACCCACAAGAAACCCGCTAAAGTTCGCATCGCAAACGGCCAGCTCTGGTTTCTTGCAAGGTCAGGACATGGTAAAGATTGTCTTTTCAGCGTCATATTTGGTTTCTTGGGCATCGGAAAGAACTGAGTTTCACTTCAGGTTGAAATTCAATACAAAAGTCCGCTGTGTCAGGGAAGTGTCGCGAGGTGGAGGCTCTGGAATACGCTTCACTCGTTCAATGACCTGTGTAATGGAGCGGTCCATAGCAGGGATTCCCGAGGAACTCAGGATGGTTGTTGAATGAATCGATCCGTCCTTGCTTATCACGACGCGTATTTTGACAGTGACACTACGATTGGACAGCCCAGTTGGCTGAATCCAACGATGGTCGTAGGTGGTTTGCACGAGATGAGCGTAGCGCCCCAATATGCTTCCCATGACGTTTTTGATACCTTTAATGGTGCTACCCTGGCCCACTTTTGCGATTTTTTTGGCATCAAAGCGGATTCCCTGATGTTGAGGGGGGGTGGAGAGGGTTTCGGATTGCCTGGTTGCTTTCTCTCGCTGGGCCCTGTTTGTCTTGATATCTCTGCTAATGGGGATGGTTACTTTTTTGGGCTTGGGTTTCTTTGGGGCCACTTTTTTCGAAATGGTGGGCTTTGGCTTTGGCTCAGGCTTTGGCTCAGGCTTTGGCTCGGGCTTTGGCTCGGGCTTTGGCTCGGGCTTTGGCTCAGATCGAATCGCTGCTTCTGACGGTTGGTCCAAGAGTGATTCCAACACAGATGATGGCATCATCTGGAAAGGGGTGAGCACCAGTTTTTCCGGTTTTTTCGTCACAAAACCCACTCCAAGGAGCAAAACTGCTAACAGCAGTCCGTGAAGCCCGATGGAGGTGAAAAAGCATTTTTTTTGAAGCGGATCCATGTTCAATCGGTCATCTCGTGTCGGAAATAAATGTTTTGCATACCCAACTGCTTTGCCTTGTCCAGTACCGCATAAATATGCCCCCAAGTTGCCTCCAGGTCTCCTCGAATGACAAGAACCAA
>JAAZXX010000724.1 GCA_014239995.1 Verrucomicrobiia bacterium | reverse complement strand
ACAAAACCGCATCGACTCCACTCGTCGACACGGTTCAGGCAAAGAGAGCATAAAATTCTGCCACCAAGCCATGATTGTGTCACCCCGTTCCCTGAATAACCCAATCCATAGTGAATATTGGGATGCTCATTCAAATTACCAAAAAATGGAAATCCTGTTGTTGAACGATCAGAACCACCCGTCCAGGTCTGCGCAATGTTCGTGGACTTGAATGTTGGAAAAAACCGTTCAATGGCTTTCTTGAGTTGTGGCAAATAGGCGCTGGCTTGAAAAAACAAGGACAGCATTTTTGATCCATACGCAAAGGTATTCCCGCCTTTTCCAAACAAAAGACGCCCATGGCTGGTTGTATGATAATAATGCACAAAAGTGCGTGAATCACAAATCGTAGCCCCATGATTCAACCCAACTTCCTCGAGCCTTTTGGGAACAGGCTCAGTAATGGCCATGTCCGAGGAAACCACCACGATGCTTCGCGAAAACTGCCGAAACTTCGAGGCCATCCACGCATTGATGGCCAAGACAACCTTTCCAGCGTCGATCGAGCCCTCTGGTGTCATGACCTTGGGACGATCTCTGTCAGATAGGATTTGATTCATGGGGGTGTGTTCGTAGATTTGAATCCCCTTCTCACGAGCCACTCGAACCAAACCTCTAAGCAACAAGGCGGGTTGAACACTGCCGGCATTGGGTGAGAAAAATGCCTCCCTGATTTCATGGGTTCCTGCAAATTTCACAGCTTTTTCCAGAGACTGGCGCACCCAATTACTGAGCCCTTCTTCATTAAGGGCATGAACAACCTCATCCATGGCACCCACTTGCGCTTCATTTGTCGCTATGTATTGGGTTCCATCAATTCTTAAATCACAATCGATGCGGTGTTCTTCAGTATACTGCTTGATCTTCTGCACGGCTTCTTCTGACGCTGTCACAAGCCTCTTGGCTTCTTTTTGACCATAGAATCTGCACAAGGAAAAATATTTGGTCGCAAGCGTCAATACGCATCCACCGTTGCTTCCAGAAGCTCCATAACCACAGATTTCTTTCTCGATGATGGTGATCTTGATATCCGGATCTTGTTCCTTGAGCATGAGAGCTGTCCATAATCCCGTGTAGCCACCACCCACGATGCAAACGTCAGAAACAATGTCCGTCTTTAAAGGTGTAATTTCCTGTTCACCTTCAAGCTTTAAGGCCTCATCGAGCCAATAAGGCCGAACGGTTTTTGCATTGGAATGAGGAAGTGGTGGTTTACCGCTCATCTTCTGAAATCTACCCATTCACAGCTGTTCTTCAAGGAGAACAAGCTCGAAATTTGGTTAGATGTCTTTGAGGTTTAATTCCATCTTCAGAAAAATCCCTGCCTTTGTTTTGCAGAAGGGACCCTGGCTACCAAGTTCATTTCGGCAAGGAAACATGCAGAGAAGTGTCCACGCCGAAATAGGTCGCACAAACCGCAGCATCCGCTAAAGCCAGTCGCATGGTATTGGCAGGCTCACGTGTGCCAACGCTAAAACATCCTCATTTAACGGATCAACACCATGCGATGGAGAACGAACCCGTCCCCATCAAACTCAAGCACGGTTTCATTCCCTTCAGCGAGAATTCGACCTCCAATGTTCACCCACAAGCCCTTGATCAAGGTTTCAGAACCCTGCAATTGATAGACGCGCCCGATTTTTGACGGCCACGAGACCTTTAATCTACCACCACTCAACACTTCAAGTGAACTCAACAGGAATACGTCGGAAGGGTTGGCCGGATCCGTGCCAGTCAGGAATTCATTTCCATCGGTTTGACCATCATTGTCCGTATCCATAGCGAACACATCAGGGACATTGTCATGATTCAAGTCCTCGGCAAACTCATCAGGCAGACCATCATTATCATCGTCCAGATCCACAACATCCTCGACACCATCATTATCATCATCAGCATCCTCGCTGTCTATGATGCCATCACCGTCTGAATCCCTTTCATCAAGGTCCCTCAACCCATTACCATTGGCATCTGGATCCAGTAGATCTGGAACTCCATCCTGATCCTGGTCTGCTTCCAGTTTATCGATCACACCATCGTCATCTGCATCGTAGTCATAACGATCCTCATACCCATCGTTATCGTCATCCAAGTCTTCAAAATCCAGAATCCCATCCCCATCAAGGTCTGATTCTTCTTCATCAGGAATTCCATTGCCATCTGCATCAGGATCATTGGCATCCACGTAACCATCACCATCGCTATCTACCTCAAGGGCATCGGCAATGCCGTTGTTATCCTGATC
>JAAZXX010000723.1:258-2285 GCA_014239995.1 Verrucomicrobiia bacterium | reverse complement strand
CCTTCAACGAGCATCCATAGACCGTGAACTAGCCATTGCCGATCTGGAACGACTCGTGGGCGGCAGGATTCTATTCAAACAATTGCCTCAAGACAGACAAGAACATCAACCATGAAACCCGGAATCCCTCTCATTCCCATTTCCATTCCACTCATCTTTGCTGCCGGCTTCTTTTGTCGTGGACTATGGCAAGATGCATCAAGGGCTAAACCCATGAAAAGCACCATGGTGGAAACACATGCTTCAAGATTCCACCACTGCTCCATGCACCCATCCATCCGTCAAAGCAATCCCGGCAAGTGCGCTCTGTGTGGCATGGATCTGGTTCCAGTTGTGGAAGTCCATCAGGAGGTCCATAAACCTCGTGAACTTAAACTCACACCGCACGCTCAAAAACTTGCCGAAGTTCAGTCGGCCCCCGTGGAACGACGCCATGCAGAGGCAGAAATTCGCATGGTGGGTAAGGTAACGTTTGATGAAAGCCGCATGTCCTACATCACGGCAAGAGTCGCCGGCAGGCTCGATCGTTTATACGTCGATTACACGGGTGTAAGAGTCAAGAAGGAAGATCACCTTGTCTACCTTTACAGCCCAGAGTTACTGAAGGCCCAGGAAGAGCTGATCACCGCACTGGATACCCTCAAGCAGCTTCAGGCAAGTTCAAGTCATTATCTCCGAGACCGTGCGCAGGAAAACATCCACTCTGCCAGGGAGAAACTGCGCCTCTGGGGTCTTGGTGAAATCCAGATTCGCAACATTGAAGAAAGAGGAACGGCAAGTGACCATGTAACCATTCATTCCCCCATGGAGGGCATCGTCGTCCACAAGAACGCCGTGGAAGGCATGTATGTGGAAACGGGAACGCAGATCTACACCATTGCTGATTTATCCCATCTTTGGGTGAAACTCGACGCATATGAATCTGATCTTCCGTGGATTCATTATGGGCAAAAGGTGGAATTTCTGACCGAGGCCTTCCCTGGTGAGGTGTTCAAGGGGCAGATTGCATTCATCGACCCGGTATTGAATGCCAAAACACGGACCGTTAAAATCCGTGTCAACCTGCCCAACCCCAATGGAAAACTGAAACCGGATATGTTCGTGAGGGCTCTGGTGAAGTCGAAGATAGCAAAGGGGGGAAGGATCATGAATCCCGATCTAGCTCATAAGTGGATCAGCCCCATGCATCCCGAAATCATCAAGGATGCACCCGGCTTATGCGATATTTGTGGCATGGAACTTGTCAGTGCAGATTCGCTGGGTTACGTCGAAGCAAAGGAGGATTCAGCGCCCCTGGTCATTCCAGCGAGTGCGCCGCTGATCACGGGTAAGCGAGCGGTGGTTTATGTGGAGCTTGGCAAAGGCCACTACGAAGGAAGGGAGATAACACTCGGACCAAGAGCTGGCAAGTCCTATTTGGTCAAGTCTGGTCTCAAGGAGGGAGAACGCGTCGTGACCCGGGGTAACTTCAAGATCGACAGTGCCCTTCAAATCCTTGCAAAACCCAGCATGATGACCCCCCCGGCAATGCAGTCTGTGCCACATTTACCGAATACGAAGCTCAAGCAAAAGCAACCTCACACTGAGGCAGTATCGACCATTTATCCAGCCTCCACAGCATTTCTGACATCCATGGAACAATTCCTTAAGATCTATTTGAGGGTGCAAACAAGCCTGAGTATGGACGATCAGATACAATCAAGGGAACAAGTGTCCCAGCTTCGAGCTACCATCGATAACATGCAAACAGGAGACATGAGTCATGATGCAGGACAAGCATGGAGCATGCATCGCTCAGCGATACTGAAAGCCATGAACATCATGGAATCATCCGAACCGGAAATAGAAGCCATTCGAGAAGGTTTTGGAGCGCTTTCAAACAGCTTGATCCTGGCCGTTCGTCAGTTCGGGATTAAAACTGCACTGGGTTTGTCCCACTACCACTGTCCCATGGCCTTCGATGGCAAAGGAGGACAATGGCTGCAGGAACACAGGAAAGCCGAAAACCCATATTTTGGAAACGCTAT
>JAAZXX010000723.1:0-248 GCA_014239995.1 Verrucomicrobiia bacterium | reverse complement strand
AGGAAATCCTGAAAGAAAACAAACATGTCCACCCCATCCAACCATGAAGGATAAGGGCGCGGATACAGGTTGGATCAATGCTGTCATCAAGTTTTGCCTTCGCAACAAGGCAGTGGTTTTCATGGGTCTGCTGTGCTCAATGGGTTATGGGTGGCTGGTCGCGCCGTTTGATTGGCAGGGTACAGGTTTTCAACGTCATCCTCTGCCGGTTGATGCCATTCCCGATATTGGCGAAAACCAGCAGATCG
>JAAZXX010000722.1 GCA_014239995.1 Verrucomicrobiia bacterium | reverse complement strand
CCTCTTGCCTCCAGCGTTCCCTCACTGTGCTCTGAAAATAGACGGTGTCTCCATCCCAGGCAAGATCTCGAAACCGGAGTCCGAGATCCCGATGTCGAAACGTAAGTGCCGCTTCCAAGCGACCTTCCTGTTGCATACGCACCATGTCTGTGCCCCCCACAAACGCCACCACATCACCCGCCTTGAAGGCCAGCGGCTCAGCGCCCAAAACCGACACCAGCAAGCTACAGAGGAGGATGAGGACATGGGCATGGCAATAAAGTCTCATGGTGAATCAAAATCCTAGTGGGTCTCGGGGTTCGGGACAAGTTTGAATGGGATCCTGAAATCGGAAGTCATTTTCCGTGAACCGTCTAAAGAGCAGGAAAAACCACTCCCTCGAAGGTTCAAGGCCTCCTGACCTCATTGGCACACATAGGGAAACCGCATCCCTTGCAAAAAGCACGAAACGCAGTATGGATTGGGAACGATTTAAGTGATGATCGTTGTGCTGGACCAAACCAAAGCCATGAAAAAAATACTCAACTGCAAAGCAACCGATTGTCCCAGCGACTGGGAAGCATTGACTCCCGGAGACAATGCTTACACCAAATTCTGCCACCAATGTTTCAAGAAGGTCCTTTTAATGGAGGATCCGAAGCTTCGCAAGGCACAGGCGCACACCGGCACCATGGTGGCAGGGGAGGCCTGATGACCATGCAGGAACCCAAGGCAGGCAAAGCAAGAGATAAGAATCGCAGCGCTGCAGCCGAGCGGAGTGCCGGGGGAAAGGTATCACTCCAGGTCGTTACGCAGTATTTAAGGATCAAGCATCCACAGATGAGCACACGTGGTAATATCATCACCACCAATGCACTTGATGAAATCGTTTTCTCCAAGTCAGGACAAAACAGGGGAAAAACTCAGCATCGAGAACGATGGACAGAAGAGGGCCATTTCATGGGACATGATTTTCCTGGGCCAGCTTACGTGTGGCATCAACCACAAAATGCTGGATGCTATCGATCTCCTCCAAAGTCAGACGTCCTTTGAAACCAGGCATGCCCTTTGCTGCCGCAAGCATTCCCTCCGAGACAATCGGGTGCCACAGTTTATGGTAAGCCGGCACGGTGGTCGCGAGATCCGGTATCGCCCCAGATTGACCATCGATGCCACCGTGGCAGCGCCGGCAATGCTGGATGTAGAGCGCGTTACCTGCTTCAACCTTGCTGGAATCCAGGGTCAAGACAGCATCACTCAAATCCTGAGCCGTCCTGAACTGCCTCATGAGAGTGGGACTCGAAGCCTTGCCACCCAGTTTAAAGGTGTAAAGAATACCTTCCTGAAAGTACTCCGCCGCCTCTCCGGAAGGTGGATTCGCAAGTCCATACGACCCGCCCCATCCTGCGAGAACGCTGACATATTGTTCTCCACCAATCATGTAAGTCACCGGTGGAGCGATGATGGCCGTCCCCGTAAAGAACGACCACAGCACCTCGCCAGACTTGGCGTGATAGGCCACCAGCTCAGCCTCTCCGTTTCCCTGGAACACCAAATCTCCAGCCGTTGCCATGGTGCCTCCATTGTAACGGTTGGGATGACTGATACGCCATGCAGCCTGCTGTTTTACTGGATCCCAGGCTACCAATCCTCCCTGGTCTTTTTCAGTGTTGACCGGCGCGGGGTTATCAAAATCCACCGCCACATTCCAGTCACCCTTCCGGTAATTCCAGGACCTGTCCTGACGATAAATCATCCTGGCCTCAATGGTTGGGATATACACCAGACCCTGTTTGGGGTGATAACTCATGGATTGCCAATTGTGCCCCCCATGCGGACCCGGCTTGATATCACGGGGACCTGAGGAATAGTCCGACACCTCGGTTTCGACAGGGCGACCTGTTTCAAGATCAATCCGTTCAGCCCAGTTTACCTCCGTATAGGGTTCGGCGGAGAGCAATTCCCCCGTCGCCCGATCCAGCACGTAAAAGAAGCCGTTCTTGGGAGCCTGCATGATGACTTTTCGGTCCTGACCCCCAAGTTTCAAATCGGTGAGGATCATCTGCTGCACGGCTGTGTAATCCCAATTGTCGCCTGGGGTTGTCTGATAATACCAGGCAACCCTTCCTGTATCCGCATGCAGGGCAAGGATGCAGGAAAGGTAGAGATTATCCAGCCAGGGACGCCCCTTGGTTTCCCTGTTTCTTTCGGTGCGCGTCCACGGGGAGGCATTTCCAGTCCCGACATAAAGCAACTTCAACTCAGGATCATAGGCAAAACCATCCCAGCAGGTTCCCCCACCACCCACCGT
>JAAZXX010000721.1 GCA_014239995.1 Verrucomicrobiia bacterium | reverse complement strand
GGGCGGGATGGTGTCCAAACTGCAGGGCCTCCTGCACCCGCAGGCCGATGGCTCCTTCATCCCGTCCAGGTGAAGGAAGAGGCGACAGGCCAGCTTGCATCGATGACTGGACAAAGGGGGCCATAAGACGCAAGAATCAGGGTGAAACGATGAGCGCGTTCAAGATTCGAGAGGGCAGCATGGAGGACCTGCAGGCGGCTTACCACGTTTGCCTGAAGACCGGTAACCATGGGGCGGACGGGGAAGCCCTCTACACGGGCGATCCCGATGCCCTGGCCCGCATCTTTGTGGGCCCCTACCTGGCCTTTGAACCCGAACTGAGCCTGATGCTGGAGGATGCGAATGGTGTCTGCGGGTATGCCCTGGCCGCTCTGGATTCAAGAACCTTCTACGATCGCTACGAGTGCGAATGGCGGCCCGGCCTGTGCAGGTCCTTTCCCATGCCCCAGGGGGCGCGTGAGGACTGGACGCCATCCCAGGAGGTGCATTCCTGGTATCATGCGCCGGATTACCATTGTCCCGAGCCTTATGCCGCTTATCCTTCGCACCTGCACATTGATTTCCTGGAACATGCCCGGGGACAGGGGCAGGGAAGACGCATGATGGAGGCCCTGATGGAAAAGCTCAGGGAAAAGCAATCCCCGGGAGTCCACCTTGGAGTGAGCATGCGCAACAAGGCGGCCCTTGGCTTCTACCAGCAACTGGGTTTCCAGGAACTGGCGCGTGTCGGTGCACCCGATGATGGGTGCATCTACCTGGGCAAGACCCTGTGAACGTTTTATGAAAAACCTGACTCAATGGCTGGATCGTTACCTGGTGCCACCCCTCACCAGGATGAGCGAGAACACCTACCTTTCGGCCATCCGCGCGGGGATGGTTGCCATTGTGCCGCTGACCATCATCGGGGGGCTTTTCCTGGTCGCGTCTGAAATGCCGTGGGCGCTCTGGCAGTCCTGGGTGACACCTTACAAGGGATTACTGGAGATTCCGGTGGCCTCCACTTTTGGGTTCCTGGCGGTGTTTGTCTGTTTTGCCATTGCCTACGACCTGGGGAAAACCTTCAAGCTGGAGGCCTCGGTCAGTGCCAGCATGGCCACCTTGATTTTCCTGATGGTGCAGTTGCAGCGTGGCGAGCCCATGGAAGGGGAGCTGGGAGCCCTGGCCCTGAACATGGACGGCCTGGCCTCCGGTGGACTTTTTACGGCCATTCTGGTTGCCCTGGTCTCGGTGCGGGTTCAAAAGGCACTCAATGACCATCACCTGGTGATCAAGCTGCCCCGCAGTGTCCCCGCGGTGGTCTACGAATCCTTTCTTTGCCTGGTTCCCATGTTCACCCTGATGATCGCGTTCCTGACCCTGAGGTTCGTCATGGGTGTGGACATCAACCAGACCCTCCAGATGGTGTTTTCGCCCCTGTTGACCGCCTTGAATACCCTTCCCGGGATCCTGGTCTTTACCTTCTTTCTGACCATGCTCTGGTCCATCGGGATCAACGGGGACAATACCCTGGATGCCGTGGTGGCCCCGATCTTCCTGATGTACCTTGCCGCCAACGTGGAAGCGGCCCAGGCCAACGAGCCGCTGCCCTACATCACTGCCCTGGGGTTCATTACCAGCTTTGTCAACGTGGGAGGGACCGGGGCCACCATTGCCCTGGCCCTGGTGATGATCCGGTCCAGGGATGCCGGTTATCGACAGATCAGCAGGGTGTCCCTGCCGACCCAGGTTTTCCAGATCAACGAGCCGATTTTCTTCGGTTTCCCGATCGTGCTCAATCCCGTCTTCATGATTCCCTACGTGGTGAGTGCCATGTCCCTTACGACGATCACCTTTCTCCTGATGGAACATGGCCTGATCAACAAGCCGATGATCCATGTCCCCTGGACCACGCCCCCGGTGATCGGTCATTTCCTGGTTTCCGGCGGGGACTGGCGGGCTGCCTTGTGGGGGGCACTTTCTATTCCGCTTGCCATGCTGATCTATTATCCCTTTGCTAGGGCTGCGGAGCGTCAGCGACTCAGGGCTGGGGAGGATAGTCACGTGGCGCCTGTCGAGAGTGGGGGGGCGTCGTGAAGGAAAGGTGGGTCCGTGTCCATCGTGCCGGTGGCGTCCCCTCCGTGAACCCGTGAATACATTATATTGTGACCATCACCAGAATCCAGATCATCGTCGCTTGCGCATGCGTGTTCCTTGGCTCCAGGGCCCTGGCCGAGCCTGGTGAATCCACCGGGGAGACTGCGCAGGATTCCACCGCCCAGGCCCTTGTCGCGAGTTCCCAGGCGCTTGGGAAGG
>JAAZXX010000720.1 GCA_014239995.1 Verrucomicrobiia bacterium | reverse complement strand
TCAGCGTCCCACAAGTCGGCACACAGGTACCCCAGCAGGATTTTGAGGGACAATGGACCGAATGCTCAGGGGCAACCGTTGGTGATTTTTCTGCCGTTGGCTATTTTTTTGGAAGACAACTTCAAACAACCCTTCAAGTGCCGGTGGGACTCATTGATAACGCCTGGGGTGGATCAGCAGCTGAGGCATGGGTAAGACGTGATTTACTCACCACGGACCCGCGCTACGCATCTTTGATGAAACGCTGGGATCAGACAGAAAAGGAAGCCAAACTGCTAACAGCAATAGCAGATTACGAGCAAGCCCTTACCACGTGGCAGACAGACCTTGCGGAAGCACGACTCGCCGGAAAGAAACTCCCACCGCGACCCCATCGCCCCAACAATCAGTTGACCGGCAATCACAGGCCATCGAACATTTACAATGGCGTCCTTTATCCGACCATAGGGTATGGAATCCGGGGGGTCATCTGGTATCAGGGAGAGAGCAACGCCGGCCGTGCCTATCAATACAGACACCTTTTTCCCTTGATGATCCAAAACTGGCGTGATGTTTGGGATCAGGGCGACTTCCCGTTCTATTGGGTGCAACTTGCCGATTTTCGCCTAGAAAAGCCACAACCCTCCGAGAGTGATTGGGCGGAATTGCGTGAAGCCCAGACCATGACCATGGAGGCATTGCCCAATACGGGCGAGGCGGTCATTCTCAACCTGGGAGAGGCCCAGGACATTCATCCTAAAAACAAGGAGGACGTAGGTAAAAGGCTGGCAAGATGGGCTCTGGCAAATGAATACGGTTTCGATATTGTCTATCGTAGTCCGACCTATCAATCCATGGAACGCATTGGAGAGAGAATCAAACTGCACTTCAAGCATGTAGGGAGTGGTTTGGACCTCTTCGACATACAAAAGCCCGTGGGATTCACCATCGCGGGTGCTGACCAGAAATTTTTGCGTGCTGAGGCCAAGATCTTAAATGGTGCGAAAATTGAGGTCTGGAGTGAATCAGTGCCCCATCCCGTCGCGGTCAGGTATGCCTGGGCAGACAACCCGGTGTGCAACGTACAAAACAAAGAAGGTCTACCTCTGACTCCATTCCGCACGGATGATTGGCCAGGCATCACCATCAATCAAGATTGAATCCAACCGGGAGCAAGCGCTTCCATCCGTCAGCTTAAGTCACCCACATTCAGATCTTGGATACGGTGTCTGAAACATGCCGGTGCATCATGGAATCCAGGAAGTAGGAAAGTCGGGCCTTCAATTCGACACGAGGTACGATTGCATCCACCAAACCGTGCTCACGCAGGAATTCGGCTGTTTGAAATCCTTCAGGTAATTCGGCTTTTGTAGTGTCCTTGATCACCCGGGGTCCGGCAAATCCGATGCGAGCAGCCGGTTCGGCAATAATCAAGTCCCCCACACTTGCAAAACTTGCCATGACTCCGGCCATGGTTGGATCGGTGAGTACACTGATAAAGGGTAATCCTTTCTTGCCGTGATAAGCCAGAGCACCACATGTCTTGGCCATCTGCATGAGGCTGAACATTCCCTCATACATGCGGGCACCACCACTGGTGGAACATATAATGACTGGCAGACCCAATTTGGTTCCCATTTCAATGATGCGGGTCAGTCTCTCCCCCACAACGGACCCCATGGATCCTCCATTGAAACTAAAATCCATGACTCCCAAGGCAATACGATGATGATCCAATTGACCCAGCCCCGTGATTACCGCGTCCCTGAGGCCTGTTTTTTTCTGATTGGCAGCAATCTTTTCCATGTAACCGGGGAATTTGAGCACGTCCACGCTACTCATGCTCTCGTCCATTTGCTCAAAAGTCTCCGGGGCGACAAGCGAATGAATACGTTCCCAAGCCGTTAGAGGGAAATGATGCCCGCAACTCGGACAGACATTCAGCTTGGATTCAAGTTCCTTGTCGTAGAGCATCTCGCCGCATTTAGGGCACTTGCTCCATAACGGGGGAATCACCCGTTTGCGTCCTCCCCCGCTGACAGGTCGGGGCTTTTTCAACATCAGCTGATCCGGCGCACTGGATGGAGGCGTCACAGAGGGTTCTTTGCCTTCTACACCCGGGATATGTCGGGTGGTGAATTTTGCCTCATGCTTGTCAAAAGACTCAGTCATATCATAATCAAGGTTGCGCATGTACCCGAAAGGTCATACATCCTGCCACTTAAAGCCCTCGTGCCACCGTCCAAACACAAACGGACTGGGCCCCAGCCTCAAGACATGCTCTGGCGCACGCGCTGGTGGTCGATCCCGTGGTC
>JAAZXX010000071.1 GCA_014239995.1 Verrucomicrobiia bacterium | reverse complement strand
CCAAAAGCTTACTGGTGAGTGGAGGTATTAGACTCTTAGGGCCGATACTCACGCGCGAGGTGTAAATGGGGGGTGGGGGGTGCGATATGTGCGCTCTGGCTGGGGGAGGGTACCCCCTAATCAATCATATCCCACATGAGTCGCCGATTGGGTTTACGCCGCCTTCCCTTTAGACAAAATGCACTCCCGAATTTGCTTTAGATTCAATATTAAATCAGTTGACTGTTCGAAAGACGTTCCTCTTAGCCAATATCGGTAACGGATGGGCGCGTTGAACGGAATACGCAGCACGCCAGTAGTCGAAAGCGTGGGCAGAGCATCCTCCACTGACTCCTGAGCCTTGGGGACGGCGGGGACGGGTGTATTTGACTCTCCAGCAGTTCTGCCATGGTTTGTTAGTGTGGTTTTTTTTGTGGCTGAGTAAGAACTGCCCGTCCCACCCGTCCCTAGGGCAATCCTACAGATGATCTGAGGTGGCGTATTGGCCGGCTTCTTGGGTGTGATTCTAACGCGGATAGGCTTATCCGAAGGATTGAGCAAATATCCCTTCCCTTTGGCTGATTCCCTCTCGGCTGCGCCTTGCAGTTTATGCTCCAGCTCCTTCTGTGAAAACGGTTCGGTCAGGATGGCATTATATTCCTCAAGCAGCACTCGTGCATCGCCCATATCCAGACTAAACCCCTGCACCAGTACGCAGGTCACTTTGAACATCGTGGAATGCCCGTGTTGACCCGGGATGGCCTCAGGCATCTTTGCGATATACCGCCGAGCACGTTCCACAATGGAAATGGCCGTTATTATCATAGAGCCAAGTATTCGGGGGCAACATCTGCAAGACGGACACCTTTCCAGCCTCTCTGGGCTTTGTCATCGCGCTGCACTTTGTGACTTTTGGTCGAGCGGAACAGCTCTAGCATCAGGTCAGGGAGTTGTTGTTGCACCACCGTAATGGGAAGCGGATTCCACCCCTGATCAGAACAGTACTCGGCATACGACTGGACTATCTCTTCGCTGGTTACGTCCTCGTTGGGGTCTGTAATAAGGCGACTTTGAGCGAAATGTCTTACAGATTCGGACTCAGACAGTAGGGCATCAATCCGTTTTTCCTGCTCTCCGCTTACGAGAAGGGTTCCGGTTTCGTCAATGTCGGCCAAGGCCATTCCCAACCCCTCCAATGCCCAGTTTAGAATGCCACTGCCCTCCTCCTTGACGAGTTGAACATCAAAGTCAGGAATGGGTTTTTCGGGAGGAGGTTTCTCGTAGCGAACGATTAGCAGCCGTCTCCTCCACGCGCCAATATCACTCTCAAGTAAAACCTTGAGCCGGGTGTTGCAACTGATGACGATGTTGAAATTGCCCTTAATATCAAAAGAGCCGTTACTATTTTTACCTTCGCCACTCAAGGGGTCGCCCCCGACCAATGACTTGATAATGTACGCATTCTTGTCCATCAGGAACTTGCCACTTACATCTGAACCGATTAGCAGGGTCTTGCCGATGTAACGGAAAAGCTCGAAGCGGGCGCCCAAGTGCTGCGTACGGAGCTGGTATACGTTTTGAGCACCCACAACCTCCCTGATGACCCTAATCAGCGTGGATTTGCCGCCACCGGGCAGGCCGTCAAGAATAAGAAATTTCTGCGGGGCGTTATCTCCCAGAAGAGCCAGCCCCATCCATTTCTGAATGAGCAAGGCATCTTCTTCACCCACGCTGCTCAGGATCAGCTCGTTAAGGAACTGTGGGCAGTCGGCCTCAGGATTATACTCAATTGGGCTTTGGTTGCGTGAGTAATCATCTACGCTGAATTCGGTAAAGATTGCGTCACCATTGGGCTGCAAACGTAGGACACCATTGGCACAATGGATAATACGTTTCTTCTGGTCAAAGATGCCCTTCTTCTCCGACTGCCCCTTGAGGAAAGAAATGATTGAATCCAGATTTGCGCGGTTAATTTTCTTCTCAAACCTCTCCCCTGTTTCTTCGCGACTGTAAACCAACAACCGCATGGCTATTAATTCGCGGAGGGATTCCTCAGTGATGGCACACCACAATCCGAGTTCCTCCAGATATTTGTAGAACTGGCCCTCATCTGGCTCATACAGCAGGTCATTCTCAGACAGGTACAACCCCGCCCAAAAACGGTTGTTTATGGTTATCACATTATTCTTCCCCCAATAAAACGGCTCACCAAATTGTTCTTTTGTTACATCAAAAGCAGTTAGTGAGTCATTCATTTGTGCAATGGGAGGAGCATCATATGTGCTTACGTCCAACTCCTCAGCCTTCCAATTGATGTGGAGGTCAGGGTCATGGCTTGCGAAGCAAAGCCGAGACAGGTTCTTGCATGCTGGATCAATGTCCTCGCCATATTCCTGCTTCATATAGCCGGCGACGGCAGCGAAGGAATCTGCATGTCGATCAGCGTCAGCAGGCACCTTGAATCCAACCTTGAGACCTGACCCTGTTGGGCTGAGAAAAACGAAAATGACGTAGGGGTCTCCCTTCAGCTTATTACGCAATTCAGGGATGGGACACTCAAGTTCATCGAGGTCGGCAACGAGAATGCCGCTGTGCTGATGGATACCTTCGTCATTGCGTTCGTAAAAACGCCCACTGAAAAGGACAGCAGGTAGTTTTCTCTTCAAGGGCCCAGCATCTTTTTTGCCGCCCTGCTTGAAGGCGGCGCGGACTCGCTCTACCTGGTCTTCGTATTTGCCGGACGTGACCTCCTCCAGTGTGTCCTTCAGAGATATGGTTTTGGGCTTTGTGGAATCAACACGACTCACCCAGGAAATGAGGGTGTCCTTCATATGGATCTTCCCTCCGAAAGCGCTTCTACGACCCTTTCTGGTTGGAATCGGTTTAATGACCCAACCTTGATCACGGGAATCTTACGGCGCCGTATCAGGTTTGAGATTGTGCGAGGTGTGCAGCCGAGGATCTTGGCGATCTCTGTTTGGCTGACGAGTTGGTTGCTTGGTTGTTCGGGAGCGTTATTACTCATTCCTAGATATTACCTAGGAATCAAATGATGTCTTCCGGAACAAAAGGGCTTAATCCTCCGTAAGTAATCTGTCTCTCTCTTTCGCGAACCGTCGGATAGCTTTTTTAAATTCTGATCGGATTTCAGCCTTAACGACAGCCTCGCTTGGAGAGTCGCTTTTCCCCATGAGGGACTCTTTAGCCTTTTTCTCAAGCATACTGGCTAACTTGGAGTTCTTTTCGATCAATAAGTCCAGAGTCTGAAGGAATGGCTCTTCCCATTGATCAGTTGTATCCAATGAGATGTCAGGAAGTCCGAGGATTGTTGATGCTAAATCCGGCAATGGTTCGCTCATAAACATCTTATCGATAATAAGTTGAAACCTTATCGACAACAGTTCGCTGTATGCGAGGTCTACGGCTAGATTGTACTCTCCCTCCGGATCCCTAGTTCTGCCGGCACCCGTTAGAAGCAGGCCTTTCTCTCTAAAAAGATTTATTTGTTCCTCAAATTTTTGGGGTTGCCTGATAATGATGGTGGGGAACAGGAGTTTCGTTCTGGCGTACTTCCAGTAAATCTCTGGAGAATCATAGATGACTTGTTTGATGAGGTAGCTGGCGGTTTGGAGTTTCTCTATTTGCTCCTCTTCCGTGAACTCATCTTTGTCATTTATGTCAGGGTGATTATCATTGGATCTCATTTCAGTATATCCTTTAAGGTTGTACGTTGAACCAGTTATCAGCTTCATTGGGTTCAACCAATTCTCGATAGTTTGAGTAAATCATTTCAGGACTGTTCCCCATTTCCTTCGCCAATTCATTTTCTCCAATTTGGGTAATACGGTAGCTGGCATAACTGTGCCTCAAAAGGTTGTTCCCTCGTATTCCTACTTTTTTTCGCAACCTGTAATAACGGGCTTCAAAGGCCTTTACTGAATGTGGCCAAACCGGCCCGGTGGCGTTTCGATAGTTTTCCAGCCAAGCCTCCAGAGCGATGGATCTAGGAACCAATCTTCGGCGCCTAGTCTTGGTCAGATGGGCTTCTAATTCAACATATGATGGCCTTGCCCAAATGTTCGCCCAATTTAGCCTCAGTATTTCGGCTTGTCTGGCTCCCGTGAAGCCAGCGATGGCGATTACGGGGAGCAATTCTGTGTCGCGGGCTGCATCAAGAAGCCGTTTGAAACTTTCGGGGGTCATTATCTTGGGGCTTTCAGATGGCGCGGATTCATTTTTAAGAATGCGTCTGAGTCTTTCAAGTTGACTCCCTTCGATCCACCCGCGGTCATACGAAAATGTCAGAACCCCTTTGAGGATCTCACGGAAATGATTTCGAGTCTTAGGCATACGGTTGTTGAACCGGCTAATGTACTCCGTCAGGACGGAATGATTAACATCGCAGACGTCCAGTTGTAGGGATTCCTTGATCCTGACCAGCCTAGTTTGGATTATCTTTGTGTTTATTTCACTCCAGCCGGGGCGTTTGAAACAAAGCCACTGATCGGCAGCTTCCGAGAAAGAGATTCTCTTGGTGGACCTATTTTGGTGGTGGATCGATTGAGCGAGATTATTGGACTGCTCGCATGAGGTGGCTTTCTTAATCGTTATATAGTCCAACGCCACTTCGAGAAGGTCGTGGTACCCACTTTCGCGAAGAATGGTAAGGGCGCTGGATATTTTTGCTTCCTCTCTCTGGTTTATGGAAGCTAGTGAAAACCTTCCTTCCGCAATTAGCTTCAGTTTCGTCAGGGCTTTTACTTTTGCTTCCTCTAAGGTCTTGGCGGATACCTTCCCCCTGGAACCGCCTATGCTCCAAGAGGCGTGGAACCTTTGATCGCTGGGTGCAAATACAATGCGTGCCTGGTAATTCCTGTATGTGACCACTTGTCGCATTTCCATTCGCACTTCATCGCATAGGTTCGTAGTTTTGTTTACCGGAACAAAAGGCTCTTTTGTTCCGTAAGGGGAGGATGAGGCGTTCAGTAAACGCTCAGAAGAATTGGAATGTGGTTTTTCTGAAGGGAAAGTGGTACCGGAGGAGGGACTCGAACCCACACTTCCTTGCGAAAAGCGGATTTTGAATCCGCCGCGTCTACCAATTCCGCCACTCCGGCAACCTTAAAAGATGGGAGTTTTTCACAGTCTCCCAACAATTCATCCTTGCTTGTGCCACTGGTTGTGCCACTTTCACTCCAATTAACGACATAAAACAATGATGAACACGTCCGGAATCTACACCCCCGTCCTTGACGGTCGCAAGCGCAAAGTCAGAAGCCTGTGGCAGCGCGGTGGCAAATACTATGCCAGGCTGAAGATCGCTTATCCCGGAGAGGAGACACCCTCGGTGAGGCGAATCCCGCTTAAGGCTACAACGGTTCCCGAAGCCACCAAAGAGCTTCGTAATCTACAAGTCATGCGTGACAAGGGGCAGACCGTTGTTCGCGGTCGTACTCCCACCCTTGCCGAGTTCGCACAGCAATATATTGAAAGGCTCCACATGGGCAATCGTAAACGGCCCAAGACGATTTCCAGCGAGTGTGGCCATCTTCGGTTTTGGGCCCGTGAGCTGGGCCGTCACCGGCTCCACATTATATCCGCAGGCCAGATCCAGAGAGCGCTTGATAAGCGCGCGTCTGATGGCAGGGCGCCGCGAACCCTGAACATTGCGCTCACCAGCCTGCGCAATCTCTATGCTGAGGCGATTGCCGATGGATTAGTGGAAACCAGTCCTTGCCACAAAGTGAAATGGCGCAAGGTTGACAACAAGGATCGGAAGCTGGTCACTGACCGAGATTTTTCCGCCATTTGTGATGCAGCAATGGAGACCAGTAAAAACGGGCATCAGTTTTGCGACTATATCAGGCTGCTTCAGTATTGTGGAAGCCGTATGGCTGAAACGCTTCGATTGCGTTGGTCTGATGTTAAATGGGAACAGGAACAAATTGTCATTGGTGCTGATGGAGATTCCAAGAACCACGAATCAAGGCATGTTGACTTTAACCCCAGCCTCAAGTCACACCTTACCGAAATGCACCAGCGACGGGACGAAGGATCGGTTTGGATTTTCCCTTCTCCACAACGAGGCACGAAGGATATTCCATCCAAGTCCTTCCGCGAGACTCTGTTGCTTGCGCGGGAAAGGGCCGGTCTGGACCACGTCGGCTTTCACGATACCCGGCACCACTTTATCAGTATGTCGGTAATGGCTGGCATCGACTACATGACGATTGCTGCTTGGGTGGGCCACAAGGATGGTGGCATCCTGATAGGCAAAACCTACGGCCACTTGGCCAACGAACACAGGCAACGAGCGGCACAGAAACTTGTGCTGGGAAGCATAGGAATAATTGATGGCGGCAAAGAAGAAACAGCAGCGTAAGGGTAAAACTGTCGATGCGGATTTAGCTGACGCCATACTCCGTTACTCACACGACCCCGTATTACCTCCAAGGCGTAAAGCCGGACGGAAACATGTATTGCAATCATATACAGTTATTGAGGCTGCGAGAGATCTGATGGCCTTGGGAGTCAATCAAGATACGATCGACCTGATATGGAGGAATGCGGCTAGTGATAAGAAGGGGATGAAGGAACTTTCAAACAAAGTAGGCCAACTCCTCAAGGAGAAAGTCAAGGATCGGGAGTCAGCCTTCAAGAAGGATATCGCAGAAGCAAAAAAGAAACACAAGGCGATCATCCGCAACGAACAGAAGAAAGCTACAGCAATCACGAACTTCTGTAAGCTGGTTCGTGACCAGTGGCCGGGTCAGGCAGCGGATTATTACTTGCAGAATCTTGTTACCGGGATTGCAGCATACAAAAAAACCAATAAGGATTGGGCCGCAACGGTGAAAAAGGCAGTTGGAATGCCCGGGAAAGGCAGTGTTTACGAAGCCCTCTCAAAACATGTTCATCAGATTACGGGCAAAACCACCTCGCCTGACATGATCCGGAAACGGATGGAGCAAGTCGTCTTCTTGTAAAGGGAAACAATACCCCTCCCTCATTACCCTCAGGGTGGCATTGTTTCCATTGGAGGTTTTGTCTTCAGCCACAATAATAATCGGCATGAAACAGAACATTATAGTTTCACCAGATTCACACACTCCTATGCCGCTCAGCTACTACGTCGAGCAGCTTCAGATAACGAGCCGCAGCAATCTTTGGCGATGGACAAAGGAAGGACTGAAGACGATCCGTATCGGCGGTAGAGTTTACATCTCCCAGGCTGAGTTGCAGCGGTTCATGAACGAAGGAGCCCGAAACCAGTAGCGGAATAAAGACCACCACCGGAGAGAAACCCACAAACTAAACCCGCCCAACCGAAGGCATAAACAAAGAAAGAAAAAAATGAAAAAACACATAACTTTAGGAGAAATTGACCTGTTACAACGAAAGGCTCTCTCGATGGATCGCCGGGTGATGCTCGGGCTAAACACGGGCGTTATCTTGGATGGAAAATTATCTGAAGATTCTCGGAAGGAGCGGTTGGAATTTAGTGGCACAATTTTTTCCACAACCCCATTCCGCCCAATGTTCACCGGAGATTTCCATGTTCCGATTACATCCGTTATGTGGGCTGTGGTGCCAGATTCGCACACTGATTGGCAGAATTATGCCTTGGCGGATAAGGCATGACCACATCAACTCCACTCAGCGAACTAGTACAGGCAGCCAAGCAACGCCTGCCCCTGCCTGATCTCATGCGACATCTGGGCTTTGGCGAGTACGCCAAGGCGTCTTGCCGTTCACCATTACGGGAGGATAATAATCCAAGCTGGGGCATCTTCCATCGAGATGGGATGTGGCTCTGGAAGGATCACGGCACAGGGGAAGCCGGGGATGAAGTCACATTCCTTGAAGTGTGGATGAACCTACCAAGGAATGAAGCTATGAAGCGTTACTGTAACATGGCGGGGATAGCTCCCCAGACAACATCAGTTCCTGAGTCACGCAAGAGAGGGAAACCAAACATCCCCGAGCCTATCACACCGAACAAGGGTGACATCGAGGCATTAGCCGCATTGCGCAATGTGAACTGCGAAAGCATCGAAGCGGCATGCAGGTCTGGCTTATTATTTTTCTGCGACCAGTCAGGGCATCGGGCTTGGGGTATTACCGACCGGACAAAACAGAACGCCCAAGTTCGCCGCTTGGATGGCAAAGTCTGGCCCGAGGAATGGAAGGCGGTCGGGGGCAAAAAGGCGTGGACGTTAAAGGGGTCGCGCGCTGCGTGGCCAATCGGAGCCATTGAGGCGGCCAGTTGTCCCAAGGTGGCACTGGTCGAAGGTGGGCCGGACTTGCTTGCCGCTTTCCATTTCATCCATGTGGAAGGAAAGGAGGGTGTAATTGCGCCAGTCTCTATTCTGGGCGCGGGAAACCATATTCCAGTCAATGCCTTGCCCTGTTTCAAAGGCAAACAGGTGCGCATCTTCGGCCACGATGACAAGAAAGGGCAGGTCGCAGTCACCCGCTGGGGCCATCAGCTTATGGACGCGGGAGCCACCGTGGACGCTTTCAGCTTCTCCGGACTGCGGCAATCAAGCGGCTGTCCTGTTACAGATTTGAACGATCTTTGCCAAGTCAGCCCCGAGATGTTGGCGCAAAACCCGCACCTTCAGGAGATCATGCCGTGAGCGGGGTTATTGCAATTCAACCCCAGCAGGAAACCGGTGAGGCCGCCGAGTTGCCGGAGATATACTTTGACCCACCGGATAAGTATTGGACGCGGGGACGCAACGGGGTTTGGTTCAGGCGTGGCACCGCAGACATCAAGCGGTTGATGAAGTCCCAAGGCATTACCTCTGCGCAGGGACGGGGATACTTGTCGGAACTAGATCAAATGCTAGTTGATATACAGGAAGAAAATAACATCCGCTATGCCGGGCCGTTAGCAGGGTTCGCCGAGGGCATCCACAATATTCAAGGAGATCGAGTCCTTATCACGCGCGGCCCCATAATGATTGAGCCAGTGGAGGGGGAGTGGCCGTTGCTCGAAAGCATTTTTCGCAACATGCTTGGAGTAAGTGAAGACCGGGAGCAGCTCGACCACTTTTATGGTTGGCTTAACTTTAGCCTAGTAACCTTGCGGGCGCGTGTGGATTGTCCGCATGATTCGCGGGGCTTCTTCCCGGGGCAGGCGTTGGGGTTAGTGGGAGAAAAGGGTGCGGCCAAGTCACTAACCCAATCCATTATCACGGAGCTGTTGGGGGGCAGGAGTGCACGGCCTTATCAAGCTATGCTGGGCGGCACTACATTCAATGGTGACTGGTTCGAGGCCGAACACCTCTGCATTGAGGACGAAGCCCCCAGCACTGACTTGCGAACACGGCGCAGCCTCGGCAATCAGATCAAGCAAGTCACAGTGAACGAAATGCACCGGTGCCATCGAAAGCATCGGGAACCAATCATGCTGCCACCGTTCTGGCGGCTAACCCTCAGCCTCAATGATGATCCGGAACACTTGATGGTGCTGCCACCGCTCGATGAATCGTTGAGCGACAAGATCATGCTCCTGAAATGCCGCAAGCACGACATGCCGATGCCCACGGGAACACCCGCAGATAAAAAAACATTCTTTGATGCGCTATTGGGGGAGCTTCCAGCCTTCACCTATTCGCTGCTTAACGAATGGACATTGCCGGAGGGCATAGAGTCCGACCGCTTCGGGGTTCAGCACTATCATCACCCGGAGATTCTGCAAGCCCTGTCCGTTCAGTCGCCCGAGCAGCGTCTTCTCGATTTAATCGAAATGGAATTCTTTAGCTCCAGTGCGCCCAGTCCGATGGAGAAGCGGGCTACGGACATAGAAAAGGAATTAACGCGCTGGGACGGTGATTGCAGACATGCCGCCGGTAAACTGCTCAATTTTCCCAGCGCAATGGGAACATATCTTGGGCGGCTGTCTAAGTCTCATCCCAAAAGGGTGCAGAAGGGGGCGGTGAGGGACGGCACACAGTATTGGGTGCTAAATCCGCTCTTTTAAGTGGAGCAGTGGGGCATGTTTCTGACTTTACAGAGAAAACAATAAGTAGGTTAAACAGGGAAACTTGCCCCACTGCTCCACTCCCCAACGGGATGGGCGTAAAATCAGGGAGGTTTGTAGATAAACCGTCCCCAGAGGTAATGGGTTATGAAAGAAGTAAATGATAATTCAGATAAGCAACTGCCTGCTTTAACCGCAGAAGACGCCGCACTTTACGGAGAACGCACCGGCCAAGGCATCCGCAAGCGTGACCCGGAGAAGTATGAGGCAATCGTGCGCGCCCTTAAGCACGGCTTGAGCCTCCGCCAGTGTGCCGACGTGTTCAAGGTCAAGAAAGACACGGTGGGAGCCATCTGCGTGCGTGAATTGGGCAGGGACGGCATGCGCAGGACAACAGAGAACAACCTGCGCCTCTTGGCGCACAAGGCCAGCACGGACTTGATTGAGGACATGGACAAGATTAGCCCAACCCAGAAAGGCATCATTATGGGCATCACACTGGACAAGCTGGAGAAGATCGACTCCAGACAGGAAGTTCCCGCAAGCCTCACCCAAAACAACATCAACATCACTACCTCGCCAAACATTACCCGCGAGGCGGTTCTCCAGTTTTTCGAGAAGATTCAGCCTACTCCGGAGACCATTGACATCAGCACCAAGCAAGAGAAAGAACATGACGAAGAAAATAATCATTAAGGAACCCCTATCCGAACAGCCCCGAACCGTGCTGGAAGATTCCAACTCCGTTGCCGTGGAGATTCAATGTCCGCAAAGCATCACCGTGCATGTAAAATATGTAGACGCTCTGGGGATGATTGTCTTTGATTTGAAAC
>JAAZXX010000719.1 GCA_014239995.1 Verrucomicrobiia bacterium | reverse complement strand
AAGACAAGGAATAGGTACAGCTTTGCTCAAAGCTCTTTTTGCTGCATCTGAAAATGAAAAATACTGGACATTAACTGCAGAAATAATTTTCGAAAACAGTGCGAGCCTGGCACGCCGCCTCCATCTGGACCTGACCGGATTACCACCTTCAGCAGAGGACACAAGGCGTTTCAGTGAGGCACTGGCAAAGGGAAAATGGCGCGACTACGTCCGCGGGCTCATCCATACGCCAGCCTACGGGGAACGCATGGCATCCCATTGGCTGGACCTCGTGCGCTTTGCAGATACCGTCGGATACCACGGGGATCAGGACCACAGCATCAGTCCCTACAGGGATTACGTCATCAAGTCCTTCAATGAGAATATGCCTTACGACCAGTTCACCCGCGAACAGCTGGCTGGTGACCTGCTTCCGAGGAGAAGCATGTGGCAGCAGGTGGCATCAGGCTACAACCGCCTGCTCCAAACATCCCATGAAGGCGGGGTGCAGGACAGGGAATACCTCGCCAAATATGCAGCAGATCGTGTTCGTAATTTCGGCCTGGTCTGGATGGGAGCCACCACAGGCTGCGCGGAATGTCATCACCATAAATATGATCCCTACACCACGGAGGATTTCTACAGCCTGGCTGCGTTTTTTGCTGATCTCAAGGAACAGGGAGCCTTCTCCGCCCCCAACGCCATCCCCACACGACGTAACCCGGAAATCAAGGTCTGGAATCTGGCGCAATATGCCCAGCTCACTTCACTGAACCAAAGCATTGATTCCCTGAAGAAAGAGACTGAAGGGAATGAAAGCGCTGCGCAGGCCGCACTTGAGGCACTGGAAGAAAAACGTTCCAGCATCGAGGATGCCTTTGCCCCCTGCATGGTGAGCCTTGCGGTCAAGCCAAGGACCATGCGGGTGCTGCCTCGCGGCAACTGGCTGGATGAGACGGGAACCATCGTCCAGCCAGCGACACCAGTCTTCCTCCCTCCCATGACGACGGATGGTAAGGCCACACGTCTGGATCTGGCCAACTGGCTTTTCCAGGAGGATCATCCCCTCACCGCCCGGGTGTTTGTCAATCGGCTGTGGAAGTTATTTTTTGGCAAGGGTCTTTCCCGAAGACTGGATGACCTGGGAGCACAGGGCGATCCACCCGATCACCCGGCTTTGCTTGATTGGCTTGCCGTTGAATTCCGCGAAAGCGGATGGAATGTAAAACACATGGTGGAACTCATGGTGACCTCCAGCACCTACCTCCAGGGGTCTGCGCCCCGTCCGGACCTGAAAAATTCAGATCCTGAGAACCGGCTCTGGGCACAGCAGAACGCCTTTCGCATCGACGCGGAATTCATCCGGGACCGTGCCCTGAAACTTGGTGGCCTGCTTGTGGAACAACTGGGAGGCCGCAGCGTCAAGCCCTATCAACCCAAGGGCTACTACCAGCACTTGAACTTCCCGACCCGCAGCTACCAGGCGGACACAGGATCCCTGCAATACCGCAGGGGCCTCTATACCCACTGGCAACGCATTTTCCTACATCCCATGCTCAAGGCATTCGATGCCCCCAGCCGTGAAGAGGGAAGTGCCGAGCGACCGGTTTCCAACACACCTCTGGCAGCGTTGACCCTGCTCAACGACCCAAGTTTCAACGAGGCAGCCCGCCATTTCGCCCATCGCATTCTCAACGAGGGAGGCAGTTCAGACGCAGCCAGGCTCCAATGGGCCTGGCGTGAAACACTCTCACGCCAGGCTGTCCCAAAGGAAATCAAGGTCATGGAGGCATTCCTTGGGGCAGAAAGGGGGTATTTCCTGGACAGGACATCAGAGGCAGGGGCCTTGATTGAAGAATCACCACTCACCACGCCGGGGAAAGACGGCACCACATCGCGTGCCGAGCAAGCTGCCTGGACCAGCGTGGCCAGAGCCATGCTCAATCTGCACGAAGGTATCATGCGTTATTAGACACGATTTTTGAACCATTCATCCCAGAGAAAACCATGAAGACCAATCCACTCAGCCCAGCCGCCCACACGATGAATCGGCGCATGTTCCTGCACCAGGCATCGATGGGACTTGGTACGGCCGCCCTGAACACCCTGTGGCAGCCCTCCCTGCTGGGCGAGGCCGGGCAGGCTCCCAATACCCCTGGCACGACGGGCTTTCCCAACCTGCCCGTCAAGGCCAAGAGGGTCATCTTTCTGTGCATGGCAGGGGGCCCTTCACACCTGGAAACCTTTGATCCCAAGCCCACCCTTGCCGAGCTGGACGGAAAGCCCATGCCGGAAAGTTTCACCAAGGGACAACCCA
>JAAZXX010000718.1 GCA_014239995.1 Verrucomicrobiia bacterium | reverse complement strand
TATGCCGCAGGCCCGCTCGGCAAGGTCCTCCCCTTCCCACCCCATGAAACCAGGGGGGCACCGGGCAAGGGATGGGTCAAGGTCGAGGTACGCCGCGTTGACAACCGTGTCACCTGGATCATCAACGGCCATATCATCGCTTCCATTCCGGGTGATTTGACCCTGTTCGGAGGTGACAATGTCATGATCGGATATGCTGACCCCTTTGCATCGATTGCAAACCCCGGTGAGGAGAATTTTGTCATTTTCGACAACCTGAGGGTCGTCAAGATCAGCGCAGGGGATGCACTGCCCGTCGTCCAGCTTGAAACCCCTGGAGAACGTGTCGAGGACCCCGAAAACGGCAACACGATTTTCATGCCAAGCGCGGTTGGGGAAGGCGATGAAAAGGTAACCATCACCCTTCAACGCACCGGACCCAAGCAGGCTCCCTTGAGCGTGGCTTATCGACTTGAAGGTTCAGCTACGGCCGGCCTTGATTACCGCAAGCCTCCCACGCTTGAAATCAATTTCCCACCGGGTTCAAGCGAAACCAGCGTGGACATCCTGCTTTTGGATGACACCGAGGAAGAGCAAGATGAAACGCTGGAGCTCGTGCTGCTGCCTGATGACGGTTACGAACTGGCCAATGGTCGTTACATCATCATTCCCATAAAGGACAATGGCGATTCCGGTCTTCCTGAACCCGAACTTCTGGCCGATGCTACCGTTGGATTCAGCGAGGATTTTGATGAACAAGGCTCTCCCTATCCATGGACCGTCAATACCAGTTCGGCTGACAGCACGGCAACCTTTGCTTACGACTACACGATTGACGGCATCCCTCCCGCACCCGGCAGTGACAAGGGGTCCACGCGTGGACTGAAATTCACCGTTAATGAATCCCTTGGCGCGGCGGACCACATCACGGCAAGTCCCAATGGACAATCCTTTTCAGGAGATTACGTGTTGGTATTTGACCTGTGGCTTAATATCAACGGCCCGATCCCCGGCGGAGGCGCAGGCTCGACTGAATTTGCTTCCGCAGGGATTGGCACTTCGGGAGATCATATACAAACAGCGGATGAGGCATCGGATGGTGCATGGTTCCTGCTGACGGGAGATGGGGGATCCTCGCGCGATGTTCGTTTTTTTCTGAACAACCTCTTCCTCACCGAAGATTCCGGAGTGTATCCATCCGGAAGCATGAACAACTCCCACCCTGCCTATGCCTCCCTTTTTGTCGCTGGGAAAAGCCCCCCCGCCGCCCAAAGGGAGGATTTTGCTCAGCAGACCGGGGAAACTTCACCAGGACAACCCGCCTTTGAATGGATTCGAGTACAACTTGCCAAGCAAGGAGAGCAGGTCACCTGGACCATGAATGGCCAGGAGGTGGCGGTGGCTTCCCAGGAAACAGGCCCTTTCTCTGCAGATGGGAATATCTTTATTGGATACAGCGACTGGTTTTCCTCTGTATCGGACAATGTGGACCTGAGTTTCGCCTTGTTCGACAACGTCAAGGTCTATCAGCTTCCCACCGAAGAGCCCTTGATGATCCGCATGACAGCGAGTGCTGGAAAAGCAGTCATCGAGTTCAACGGCAAACTCGAGAGGGCAAGTTCAGTCCTCGGGCCATGGACACCCGTCACCGATGCACAATCTCCCCATGAGATCATCATCGACCCTGGCATGCACACAGAGTTCTTCCGCGTCATACCGTGATTTCAGGGACAAAAATTCTTCGCTTCCATCCCGAAAAGACGGGCAACCTTGGTCCATCTTTCCCGCACAGATGGAAAGGGCACGGCATTCAATAATATTCTCGAGGCCATGATGACAAGCGACATGACAGGTTTTGGTGCAGGCATCTGTTTGCCTGCTCACCGACTGGGGGTAAACAGATGGGTCACGCATCTGGCTTTTGCCATTGCCCTGCAGACATTTCAGGGATTCGCTGCCGAGGAACGAGTTTCCTTGAAGGTGTTTCTACTGGCCGGCCAGTCGAACATGCAGGGAATGCACACCTCGAAACCATGGAACATATCGGCATGGATCCCGATACCAAGCCACTGCTTGATCAAATGACCGATACCGCAGGGCACCCCAAGGTCAGTCAGGGGATTCGCATTGCCTACCTCTCGGACCAAGGGGAGAAAAGCGGTCGATTGGGCATTGGTTTCGGTGCCAACCAGGAGAAATTCGGCCCTGAATGGACCTTTGGGCTTGAGATGAAAAAACAGCTCAAGGCACCCATCCTGCTCATCAAGACAGCCTGGGGAGGGAAAAGCCTGCACACCGATTTCCGTCCCCCCTGTCTC
>JAAZXX010000717.1:241-2305 GCA_014239995.1 Verrucomicrobiia bacterium | reverse complement strand
CATACCAATTATCGACGACAAAAAGGAGGAGGGTGCTGAAGCATTCCGGGTTCGACTTTTTAATGTGACAGGGAACGGTTCCTTGAGGCAGCCGAGTTACGGTACGGTTGTCATAATTGATGACGAATTACAGTCTCTGCCTGGCCCGAAAGGGGTAGGGGTAGACGGGCCCGTGTACTCAGTGACAATAACTGATGAAAGCCTTGTTTATGTCGGCGGAGAATTTCAGACATACAATGGAATCCCCTCCACCAGACTTGTGAGGTTGTTGCCTGACGGAAGTCGCGACAATAGATTTGTAGTTGAAGAAGAAATAAATAACACAATTTTTGATTTGCAGGTCTCCGGTAGCGGCGAGATATGGATTGGAGGATTGTTTAGTGAATTTGGGGATTCCGGCCAGTCCTATTTGGCAAGGCTTAAAGGGGATGGTTCAATTGACTCGTCATTTGACTCTCTTAACCAAATCAAGGGCCCGGTATTTGAAATTGTTGAAAACAAAGGAAAGCTTTTAGTCGCGGGAGAATTTGGGATCAGGCAATTTTCGGAAGAAGGTGTTCTGGATGTTGAATTCCATAGTCCAGATTTTGATGGGTCTGTGTATGCCGTTGATGTACAAGCTGATGGGAAAATTTTAATCGGCGGCTCATTTTTAACTGTTGATGGACTTTCTTACCCCAAGATATCAAGGCTAATGCCTTCAGGTGTTGTTGATGGTGCTTTTAAGATTGGTGGCGGAGCCAATGCCAACGTCAATGCCATCAAGGTGCTTCCTGATGGAGGAATCATTGTGGGCGGGTCTTTTATATCCATAGATGGCTATTCTGCAAGACGGTTTGCGAAGCTTATGCCTGATGGAAGTTTGAACCGGGAGTTTTCCGTCGGGGATGGTTTTAATGGCCCCGTTAATGATATCTACCTTAGAGCTGATGGAAGGATGCTCGTGGGTGGTTCATTCACCCGTTATGATGATTCTTTGAAGGATTACGTTGCGTTATTGGAAAAAGATGGAAGAGCCGCTGCAAGCAGCCTAAAGAAATTAAATTTGAATAATACCGTTTATTCACTTTCAGAAATAGCAGGCGGCCTTGTTGCTTTGGGTGGTAGTTTTACGCAACTCAATGATTTAGGATACAATTATGTTGCCTTGGCGGAGGGTATCTCTTCCATGAAACCTGCAAGTTTAACCATTCAGCAGTATGTTGACGGGATATCTCTAAATTTAACGGGAGAGGTAGGTGTAATCTATGTTTTGGAAATGAGCAACGATCTGATTCATTGGTCAAAATTTTCTGATGCAATTGTCCCGGAAAAAGGTAATCAGACAATTGATTTGGGTCCCTCAAGTTTAAATAGATATTTCCGGGCGGTTTACAGGGAATGATGTTTTTGGGATGGCACCTGTCCCAATGATCTTGGGTGGTTGAGTGATAGGGGGGACGGCAGAAGGCTTGTCGTCCCTTTGTTCTCTGTTGGACTGGATAGGTGTTGGCTTTGAGAACATGCCGAATTTGATTTTTGTGGTAATTGTTTAGAAATAAGCGATGAAAAAAATTTGCTATAGTTTTTTGCTCACCATAGTTGTTGCTCTAGTCGGCCTACAATTGGCTGACTGGGGTGCTGCTGCACCGCTTCGCCAAATAGAGGGGGAGAATTTGTCCACTGGCCAAGTGAAGGCTTTCGCGGACTCAATCCCCCTGGCCACGACAGAGGCCGGCGCTCGCTCGTGGGACTGGAGGAGGGTGGTGGCGGAGGAGAAAACCGCGCTGATCAAGCCGGACAAGGGATCGGTGGCCGATCCGGTCGGCGCGTTCCAGCGCTGGGCCCGGGAGTTCATGGACGGCACAGTCGACCTTGAGGAGGGTCTCCGGCTGGCCGGTGCGCGCCGTGCTGAAATGGCACGCCTGATCCGTGACAATCCCCGCCAGGCCATCGCCAGCCGGATCGATGACGACACCCGCGAGGTGCTTCCTGAGGCCATTCGCGGCCAGCTGGGACGCCACGCAGAGCTCCGGAACGGCTCATGGCGGCCGCGGCGTCAGACACGACCGGGTCAGCGCCGCC
>JAAZXX010000717.1:0-231 GCA_014239995.1 Verrucomicrobiia bacterium | reverse complement strand
TATCCGTGAGGCGCTGCCGGAGTCGATTCGCGACCAGTTGGAGCAGCCAACCCACGGCACCGGTAAGTTCGACGTCCATCAGGAATACCGGTTGGCTAAGGGAGAGCATCCGGTGGCTGAGGCCGCGAGGAATTACATGGGCTTGGATCCCCGTTTGAGCAGGGCGGCCGAACTGGAGTCCAGCTCACCCCGTCTGAAAGTGACCACCAGTCGAGGACTGTCTGCCAACGG
>JAAZXX010000716.1 GCA_014239995.1 Verrucomicrobiia bacterium | reverse complement strand
GAACCTGTCTGGCAGGATCACCTTATCGGTGGACGTGCGGGCGTGCAGGCGCGCCAGGAACAGCCTTCACTTGCAAAGCGAATCATCAACCGGGTGAGCAAAAAACTGTCACGCCGATCCCCGGAGAAGGAGTCAAAGACCCATGCGAAATTAAATCATCCCAAATACTGAATCTTTCATGCATTCCCACTTTCATGATCGTGCCACTATTTCAGAAGGTCTTGAATTGCCTCCGACAAACTTTCTTTCAGCATGCTTGTTCCGTAATAAGATAAATGACCTCGATCATAAAAAAGTTGTCGGCCATGCTCATCCATAAAGGGAATAAACTCGTCCTGAATCAAAAAATATGTCTCTGTCTCTATGACACGCACCCTTTCACTTCTAAGCTCGTAAATGAGACGATTCGCCACTCGACGTCGCATGCCCTCCTGAGCATCCTCAACAAAGGTCGCATTACCGGAAGCACGCACCTCCTTTCGAGGCGAAGTGACAGGTAAGCGGGGAGGTGAGGTGAGCAGGATAACATGGCCGGCGTGGTTGAGCACCGTGTCTATTCCCTTTTGGAGTTGATCAAGTTGCCTTCGTTCCACTTTGGTACCCCATGACACCCCATAGAGAACGATATCTGGGCGAGCCTTCTTGAGATATTGGATGTATTCCTCCCATAATGCGGAACCAGGCAGGGGGTTCGTGCTGTGCACACTGATGATATGGCACTGAAGATCCAGTTGCTCAGCTATTTCAACCAGGGTCTTCCCATACATTCCCGCATGGCTGTCCCCCATCAAGACAATCTTTCCAGAGGGATCTGCGGGATCCAATCGATACCCACCATGTTTAACATCTGCTAGTGAAACGTTGATATTCGTAAATTGGTTAAGCCTTACTGAGAGCCCGATGATCAGCAAAACTGACACGCCTATTACAAAGAAAGCGTATGCTGAAAATGTTGTTCTTTTTTGCCCCAAATACGAGCGCATGGGACGCTCAACGAGGTAGAAACCAAGCAGTGAAAAGGCCATCGAAACCACGGTTTCAAAAACATCCTTTCGAAGGTGCCCAGGACCAGGAAATGATAGTCGATCAGGCAAAAGACGGGCCAATGCCAGAGGTATAAGGCGAAAGAAAGTTTACCGATCCATATAAAACATGGTCTGGATAGAAAACGTTCCACCCATCCAAAAGGTGCACGGTCGAACCCGAGCATGAGCATGGTTCCAAGCACGGGAAACAGGGCAAGCACACCAGGAAAAACATGTTCTCCGACAAAAATAAAGGAACACATAACCATGGTTATTCCAAGCACCTGACACATAGGAACCCATGAATTAGTTTTGAAGTCTGAGTGTCTATGGAGCATAGCCAAAAGACATCCGCACAGCAATTCCCACGCCCGAGCTGGAGTCAGGTAAAAGGCCCACGCAGATTTGACGTAAGTCAACACCAAACATATCAGGAAACTTATGAGGAGGAAAACGATGATAGGCATGAAACCTCGTGAAGAAGAAGCCCACCTTTTTTTCAATCCAATGAGAATCATGGGCCAAAAAAAATAAAACTGCTCTTCAATTCCAAGAGACCAGAAATGTAGCAGGGGCTGAATATCGCTGGGAAACTCGAAGTAACTACCCTGAACGGCATACTTCAGATTCGCTACTGCAAACGCAGCGGCGATCGCGGCACTTCCCACAGCCCCCAGCTCCTCAGGAGAGTAAATAAAGGGAGAAACAAGCAAGCAGGCAAGGGTCACAAGCAATGCGTGAGGAAAAATGCGAGCTATCCTTCTTTGGTAAAACACCCACAGGCTGAATCGTTTTGCTGAGTGATCGCGCAAGATGCTCAAGGTAATTACATAACCTGAGATCACAAAAAAAACATCGACTCCAACAAAGCCACCTGGCAGCCATGCAGGATTCAGATGGTATAAAAAGACGACCATGACAGCCATGGCTCGCATCCCGTCGACAGCAGGCCTGTATGAGGCATCAGAATGATGATTCAGAATGGATGGACGCATGTTCAAAGCAAATCACTGCTGACATCATGAACCAGCCATGGATGAGACACAAGTTTTGCTGACTTATGGATGCAGTGTCTTCGACTAGAAAACCCCACAACACTTATGATTTGATCCATCCTCTTCAATCTGAACAGGGCAGAAAACCCTTCCTACATTTCTTCAAGCATCTCCTGTTTGATAGCACTCCGGACTTCCATCCTGTCTCTCAGATCTACGTCCAGGAGTATCAGTTGCTGAGGGGCCTTTTTCAATCCGGCCTTCCGGAGCATCATGGCCGTCTTTTT
>JAAZXX010000715.1 GCA_014239995.1 Verrucomicrobiia bacterium | reverse complement strand
CGCGGCCATTTTGTTCATTGGGCTTATTTTCATGCTTCAGGACAAGATACTCCCCATTATCCTGCCCCTCATCTTCACCTCGTATCTTGTTTACGGATTCGTCAGGTTGAAGCTTCCACGCACCAGGCTTCGCGAGATCGAAGAAGTGGAGGATTTGGAGCTCTAGAGCCCTCGGATTAACTTTGACATGCAAGGGCGCGGTGATTAAGAAGATAAGAGCTTCTTTGCTAGACATAAGAACATCATGGACACCATTTTAAAATTGAGAAACGCATTTGAAAAATCCCTGGCGCTGGGTGGCACGATGTTGCTGATGGCCACGATGCACCCGGCCCAGGCTCAGTCCACAGGCGTTGGATTCCACCTTGTGGAGCTACCCCAGGGAAGCTCCCTGGTGTCAAATCCATATCAGTCAGGCAGCAATGCGGTTGCCGACCTTTTCACGGATGTTCCCGACGGCTTCAGTCTCTCGAAATTGATGGATGGTTCCTGGCAGGCAAACACATGGTCTGCAGCTACGGGCACTTGGTCCGTACCAGGCATGACACTCACGCCGGGGGAGGGTGCACTCATAGAGACTCCCGAAGCCTACCGGTGGTTTACCTTCGGAAAACCCCTGGTGGGACAATTGGATAACTGGATACCGGCCGGAGATTCCGCACGTGGCAGTCGCTTGGCGATCGGAGGATTGATCTCGGAAACACTTGGACTGGATGCTCCAGATGGAACAACCCTCTTTGAAGTCGACAGCACAGGCAGCTTCAATTCCGTTGCCCTGATAGCGGGTGGTAGCTGGATTCCGGCGGAACCCAGCCTGGAGGTCGGGGCGGCACTGGTAATCAATGCCCCCTCAGGCTTCAACTGGCAGCAGGATTTCCAGGTCGAAGGCATTGAGAATCCCCTGGCCTTTGACCAGCAACCCGGTGACCAGTCCCTTACCGAAGGGGATGCGTTGACACTCTCGGCCCTGGCCTCCGGTGCGGATGCGATTTCCTACCAGTGGCAGAAGAATGGCAATGATATTCCCGGGGCCACCGAGGCCATTTTGAACATTGCCCAGGCAAGTCTCGGGGATGCAGGCAGCTATGCGGTAGTCGCTTCCACGACTGGTTCCGCCCTTCGCAGCACTTTTGCAAACGTATCGATAGAACCTGCCGTTGTGGAACCTCCCAGCGGTCCAAGCAGCTCTGTGGCCGTTTCTGAAGATGCTACACGCATTGAAATTTCCATAACCGGCGCTGCCGGGCAATCCTACACGATCCAAGCCACCCTCGATTTCGTCAAATGGTATAATCGCAAGAGAAATCTGGTGAACGAAACCGGCACCGTCGTTTACAGCGAGCGTTTGGCCAGCGGTCGCTCCCGTTTCTACCGTGTCCTCCTGCAGGAATAAGCAGGATGTATCGGCGAGCAGATGCCGTTCTGTTTTTGATGAGGTTTGAATAGAATGTTTTCAAGGACCTTATCAGTTGGGTCTGTTTCTATTTAACCTTCAATTTGATGTAACTTTTCAACAATCCTCCTTGTCTATGGGGGCAAACTGGGGAAACTGTTGAGAATGGGCTTCAATCACGCTTTTATCATGCCACGCATCCTGAATGTCACGACACTCGTGACTTGCTGCGTATTGGTGGCCTGTACATCAACCCAATACAGGGAAAAAACTGACAAGGACGTCTATTCCATCATTGAGCAGATTGAAACGGACCTCTTTGGAGAAGCCTCGACTTTTTCAATCGACACCCCTTACTCAGCACGCAAGCCTGACGACATCAGCTCACTTGAAATCATCGAGAACCGTGCTCTCGAGTCGGTTAAGGAAATCGATGTCAACCAGGGGCTGGATCTGGCCATCCAATACAGCAGGGAATACCAAAACCAGAAGGAGTCTCTCTATCTGACCGCATTGAGCCTGAGCGAAGCTGAGTTTGTTTTCAGCCCGAACTTCCTGGCGCGTTCGGGCGTTTCGGGCAACCGCCAAGCCAATGGAGAACGCAGTGAAGGGGTCAACTCCAGGCTGAGCGTGAACCAGGCACTGCGCACGGGAGGCAATATCAGTGCCACGATCGCCAACGATCTCTTGCGCTTTTACACGGGAAACTCCCGCCGTTCCGCCGTGAGTGCCATATCGGTCAATCTAGTCCAACCCCTCTTGAGGGATGCTGGCAAGCGTGTCGCGACGGAAAACCTGAAACAGGCAGAGCGTAATGTGATTTATGGCATCAGGGACTTCAGCCATTTTCAGAATCAGTTTGCGGTCTCGACAGTGCTGGAATACTTTCGACTGCTTCAGAACAAGGATATCATTC
>JAAZXX010000714.1 GCA_014239995.1 Verrucomicrobiia bacterium | reverse complement strand
AAAAAGAACCATGCCTTGCTCGTTGAGTCGTTTATCCTGAGAAATGAATCATTTCTCAAAAATGCCGAGAATGTAAATATCACGGATGCATACGGCCAAAATGCCCTCTTCAGTGCCGTGCAGCGTGCTCCAAGCATCATGCGGAAATACGATGCCGTCGCTTTGCTGATAGAGAAGGGCATCGACGTCAATCACCGTGACAACTTCACCCGGACGCCTCTTTACATGGCTTGTCGCAGTGGCGTATTCGAGGATATCGAAAAACTACTGAATGCCGGTGCTGATCCAAATGTACAAGACGCAAGCTACGGGCATGCCCCACTCCATGTTGTGGCGATCAAGCTGGGTGGTAAATACCTGGATGGTTGGACGACCGGGATGGATGGCAGCAAGGCGATCGAAAACTACAAGGCCATCTTTGAACTGCTTGTCAAAAACGGTGCAAGCTTGGACTTGAAAGACAAGGAGGGAAGAAATGTGGCGGCTTTGTTGAAGCGTTTTACCCCATTCAAGCTCGCTGAGTTAACACCGCCAACGCCTCAGTAGCTGTCACCACAGATAGCCTTGTAACGTGCATCATCTTTAACGACACGCCATTCAATGAAAAAACGGTGAGATCCCATCAGGGAGATATCCCCATTCTTCAGGCCCTCCTCAAAATATTGGTATCCTAGGTCTTTTTCCCCGATACAGAAAAAGTAGAGAGGAAAACTTTTTAAATTGTAGTTTGTCAAATCGGCTTTCTGCTTGATATAAACCGCTGCCTTCTTGAAGGATGCTTCCGTTCCAAAATAGTAGTAGTAAAGGAAAATCGTGTGTTCAATCCTCCAGTCCTTGGTTGATAGCGATTGGAGATCCTCGATGAGACCTTTCAGTGCTTCCTCCTTGTCATCCTGCATCGCAAGGGTGTTGAAAAGGGCGTTCAGCCCGAGTCCATAATCAGGTTTGAGTGACACGGATTTTTTTGCCGCCTTTTCTGCCTTGTCATATTGAAAATCCGATGCGTAACCCCAGCACAGAATCATATATGCGACGTGGTTGTTGGGATCCAACTCAATCGCCCTGGAAGCTAATGCAATGGATTCCTTGGACCTGTGTTTGAATCGGCACGCCATGGATTTCCACATTAATGCCTGAACATTATCCGGGTTGTGCTTGAGTGCCTCATCAAAATGCTCGAATGCTTTTTCATGGCGTCCTTTTACCATGGACTCCAGCCATCCCATCGCAGGGTATGCTCCTGAATATTTTGGATTAATTTTGATGGCTTCGAAAAAGGCATCCTCGGCCATTTGAATGGTTGGCCTGACCTGGTCTGCTGGAACATGTCCATAGGCGATCATCATCGCGTAGGAATCACCCAGGCCGCACAAGGCTTCCACGAAACTGGAATCAATCTCGATGGCCTCCTTGTAGAGATCGATACTTTGCTTGATTTCGGCTTCCCCTCGGGTGCTCCATAGCTCACGGGCCTTTCGATACATCTTATAGGCTTCAATATGCTCCGTGGGTGCCGATTCGGCAATCTTCTGGAGCGCTGCATCGGGTTGAAGGGTAGAAGTGATCTTAGCCACAATGGCATTCCTGAGCTTGAAGAAGTCGTCCTGTTTTCCTTTTTCCTTGTGATTCCAGACGAAAGTCCTGGTTTGAGTGTCTGTCAGGTTAAACGAAACTTCAATCTGGTCACCCTGGGCTACGACGTGACCGTCGAGGATTTGCTTCACATTCAGGTCGCGGGTGATCGTGTCTATATCCTTGAGTTCCCCTCGGTATTTATTGACCGATGACCAAACGATCGGGGTGACCCCACCCATGGGGGCCAAGGTTCCAATAATCTCTTGAGAAATCAGATCTGCCCAGTTGGTTTGATTGTCTTCTGTAGAAAGGTTTTCAAAAGGCAGCACTGCGATGCGTACCGAGCCATCGGTGAGTGGGGCACTGCCCGTTGCCTGCGTCAAGGCGCCAGGTGGATGATTGGAGTTATCTTCATGCTTCCCTTTATTCATGAAAATGAGCGCCATTCCCAGGACGAACAATGCGGCGACTGCAGCCAGCCATCTAGCTGCTGCACCCTGTGCCCTGGGAGGGGCCATGTGACCGAGACTGTTTCCGTGTCCCGCACTGGGTGATGTTCCCGTTTCCGCAAGCGATGGATTGGCATCCACCTGCAGGCCAACGCCCAGGCGGCGTATGGTCTGGTGAACAAAGTCATAGGCCTTTGCTTTGTCGAGCGTATAGAGCGCGATGTTCTGAATCCCGGCCAACTGGTATTCCATTGTTCCCGGGATTTCGCATTGCTCGAGGTAAATGGGAAGAATGAT
>JAAZXX010000713.1 GCA_014239995.1 Verrucomicrobiia bacterium | reverse complement strand
AGGCTTCTGCCGTGCATGCACCCCCATACGCAACGGTCCTCATTCTCTCTGCAAGTGTCCTGCATTGGGTTTGTCTTTCGGCGCAAACCCCTCAAACTCTTCCGCAGGTGGTCAGGGTTGCTGCTATTTCCATAAGGCCTGTCAAGTTGGATCTACAAGGAAACGCTGACCGACTGGAACAGGCCTTTCGCCGAGCTGCTGCAGGGGGAGCCAAAATTGCATTGGCACCTGAGGGGGTTCTCGATGGCTATGTCGTGAACGAAATCCTGGCTGGAAATATGACCGAGCAGCAGTTGCTGGCAGTGGCGCTTACCCTGGATGACCCCATCCTGCAGCGTTTTCAGCAACTAGCCCTTGAACTTAAAATGTGCCTTGCCTTTGGTTTTGCTGAACGCAAGTGCAAGGAACTTTACAATTCGGCGGTTTTCCTGGATGACAGGGGCAAGCTCAGAGGTCGCTATCAAAAGATGCAGTTTGACGAGGGTTACCACCCCTCCTGGTGGTGGAATCGGCTTGGCTCCCGGAGTCGTGCCTTCGATACCCCTTTTGGTCGAGCTGCCTTCATGATCTGCAATGATCGGTGGAATCCACGCTTGGCCCGCATTCCCGCTCTTGATGGGGCCCAGTTCCTGATGATTCCCGCCTTTGGGTCAACACATCCCTCACAGGATGAAGCAGTTCGAGGTCGCGCCATGGAAAATGGGATTCCAGTCATGGAGGCCAACGTGGGAGTGACCTTGATTGTGGATGCTGACGGTGACCTTGTCAGTGAAGATCGTGAGGAATCGGTGATAACCTTTGGCGACATGAAGATCCCCGGTCCCAGGTCGGCGAATCCAACAATGCGTGATCAGGAGGAGTCCATCTTCCTTCAGTGGAGAGCTGCCGAGATGCCCAGGCGATACCAAGAGAAATTACAAAGATAAGTCAAAAACATCGATCCCTAAGACCCATGAAATGCCTGAACCTGCTGCTACTGACCGTGAGCCTGGCAACGCCACATGCCCGGGGCTCCGAATGGAAACTCAATGCCCTTGCTTACAATCATCCCGGTCTGACCGTGGATCTGGGTGTGGGATTGTGGGCCTGGCCCCTTCCCATGGACTACGACGAAGACGGGGATATGGACCTGCTGGTCGCATGCCCTGACAAGCCTTCCAATGGTATTTATTATTTTGAGAACCCGGGTGTGAAGGAGGGGGAAACTTTTCCGGTATTCAAACCCGGGGTGCGCCTTGGTTCTGCGTCTCACAATACCCAGGTCAGCTACGTGGACGGGCATCCACGTGTGCTCCGTGAAAACCTTGAGTTTGTGGATTTCAAGAGCAAGGGATTCGAGGAGGGGACTCCGATTTATGCCAATGCACGTCTGAATGAGGGAAATGCACGTGCCGGTATGTGGCGCTACGTGGATTGGGAAGGGGATGGAGACCAGGATTTGATCGTGGGAGTCGGCGACTGGAGTGATTACGTATGGGACCAGGCTTACGATGCCATGGGACGCTGGCGTAATGGTCCCCTGCATGGTTGGGTATATTTGATAGAAAACGACAATGGTGTCTACAGCGATACACCTGTCAAGCTCTGGGCTGGAGGTTCCCCAGTAGACGTGTTTGGGTGGCCAAGCCCTAATCTTGCGGATTTCGATCGGGACGGTGATCTGGACCTCCTCTGCGGTGAGTTCCTGGATGGTTTTACTTATTTTAAGAACATTGGAACACGCGAGAAGCCGAAATTTACTTCAGGCCATCGCCTGGAGGCCACGGATGGGCTTCCCCTTCGCATGCATCTCCAGATGATCACTCCCACGGCTGTCGATTGGGATCGGGACGGTGATCAGGATCTTGTCGTGGGGGATGAGGATGGGCGCGTTGCATTGGTGGAAAATGTGTCTCCTCCAGGCAGTGACCTGCCTGCATTTAACCAACCAGTCTACTTTCAACAGGAAGCGGACACACTTAAATTTGGTGCCCTTGCCACCCCTTTTGTTCATGATTGGGATGGCGATGGTGATGAGGATATTGTCTGTGGAAACACGTCAGGCCAGATTGGTGTCTTCCTGAATCTGGATGGCAGCGGTACGCGATGGGATGCTCCGAGCTTACTGAAGGCTGACGGGAAAACATTCCGGATCATGGCGGGTGAGAATGGTTCGATCCAGGGGCCTGCTGAGGCGAAATGGGGTTATACAACGCTTTCCATGGCCGACTGGGATGGCGATGGACGTGACGACCTGATTGTCAATTCCATCCTTGCAAGGCTGATCATGCTACGGAATACCTCTGCTGGGTTCACTCAACAGCCCCTGCCTTTCTGGACGGAGGAAT
>JAAZXX010000712.1 GCA_014239995.1 Verrucomicrobiia bacterium | reverse complement strand
GGTGATCTCAAGCGCGATCTTGAAGTCACCCGGGACAGACGGCACCCATGAGAGACTCTGTCGGACTTGTCCCATGGCAGGCACGCTGACCACTTTCTCGGTGACAGGTTCACCATCCACCCTGAGGATGACACTCAGCTCACGCTCCTGGCCCAGGACACTGCCCACCGTGAAAGGAATCCGCAGGGGCTTGCCCGCCACGGCGAAGGTGGGCGCATCCATGCTCAGGAGCTCAAGATCCGGCAGAGGACTGCGGCTTCCAGTGCCCAGGGCAAAGATAGGCACTTTGCGCATGCGATACCGCGCAGCTGCCTGGACAGGGGAATCCCCGAGATTCCAGTCACCATCAGACAGCAGGATCACACCTCGCAGGTTGGCATGGTTTTCAAGCGTCTCCATCAGTCCCTTGTTCAGGTCGGTTCCCTGTTCCGCCGAATCCAAGCCAGAGGCAAAAGAGTCGACGACCACCCTGAACGGAGCCTCATCCTTGCCCTCTTCAGTCAACCAGGCCGAGGCCTCCTTGAGTGGCTCGATGGCCTCGGCACGACTGAGCGGAGTGCCGTCCAAGGCCTCGGGGTCAAGGACATCCCGTGTCTCCATGCTCTTCGACCGATCCCATAGCACCGCCAGGGTCGGGGCCTGATTGGGTGCGAGAAGCGTCGACCACTCGGGCTGACAGAGTGTCAGCACAACCAGGGTGACCAGGAACAGGCGAAACAATTCCAGCAAGGCGATCGACCTGCGATAATGACTTCGACTCCAGGCCACCCAGCCAAGCACGGCGGTGGCCAGCAGCATGATCCCACCCAGAACAAGCGGAAGGGTTGTCGGGAAAAGAGAAAAGCCTTCACTCATGTTCATCAAGCGGTCTCCTCCTCCCCGGGGCTGATGCCCTTGGCACCCAATGAGGTCCAGTCCGTCCTGGCTTCCGGTTTCTCAGGCAGGCAAAGGATGGCTTCCAACAAGAGGGCCAGGGCCATCAGGAAAAGAAAGAGTCGCCATACCTCACTCGCGAGCGAGGATGTGTCCCCCACCACATCGTCAATACGCTGATAGGGCAGGCCCTCAAAGAGGCGATCGATCATGCCCACCGGTGAAGGCGATACGGCATCCTCCTCGACGCCACGATTGACCGCCACCCAGGAGGTGGCATCGCGATACACACCTGCCACGAAGGGACGCTGTGACAAGGAGGGAGGATTGGCTTGAGGGGCCAACGGTTCCAGCGTTTCAAGGAGCTCCGAGAGCTCAGGTCCTGCTTCCCGCTGGGAGGCCGGAGACATGGCACGACTCCCCAGCGCAAGGGCACGTTGAAGCATGATGTAAAAAGAGACAGCATCCTGTTCCATGGAAGAATAAGGCATCGAGGGAAGGGTCGCACAAAAATAAACAGCCCCCTGATCCGTGGAAGCCCTGGCCAACAGGGGCTTCTCCCCAGCGAGACGGGCCAGGGGCGTCAGGGGATGCTCCGTGGCACCGCCACGGAAGGCACAGAGGCGGAATGCACGCAATGCATCCAGTGGCAATGGTTCTCCACCATCGGCATGTCCAAGCAGGTCCGCATCATCACGCCACCAGATCAACTGGCGCGCCGAAGCCTCCGTCAACGTCTCCCAAGTCTCCCAGCGTACCCCCATGAAAGGTGCCGACTCCGGTCGCTCGGGAGGAAAAAAAATGGCGACACGCCCCGTCTGGATGAAGCGCTCGATCTCCTCGGCCACCAGTCCCTGGGGAAGAGGTGCCTGCCAGATCAACATCGCAATCTCATCCCACCGGATTTCACCGGCTTGCGCCGGAGGCATGACCTCAACGGCGTGCTCCAGTCCCGGTTCGGCGGGAATGGACAGGCTCAAGCGGAAGCTCTCACCAAGTGCGTCGTCCTCCGACACAACAAGTGTCTTGCGAATGGCAGGCTCTGAAAACACAAAGTAGAACCGGTTGTCCTGGGGGTTGGCATCCCCGGGAAGCGTGACTGATCCCCATCCGGACCGAAGGCTGCTGTCGATGGGAATACGATGACCCAGGAGACTTGCCTCGCCTCCCTTGAGGTCCATTTCCACCACCGAACGAACACGGTTGATTTCAAACTCGACGGGGACACGCCCCAAGGCGAGCTTCGCCCCCGACTGTGCGTAACCTTCCAGGTGGACGTCCATCACCAGCTCGGCCCGATCAGCTGATGGACGCCGTTTCACGTTGGCAACCCGCACCGAGAGGTTGTTTGCAGGCGATTCAGCGTAGGAAAGCAGAAAATGATGCACCCCCTTCATCTGCGTAAACTGTTCCCGGATGGCCTGCCACCGCCCCCCCTCGGCGTCCCATTCCTGCG
>JAAZXX010000711.1 GCA_014239995.1 Verrucomicrobiia bacterium | reverse complement strand
ATCGTAGCCGGTGCCGCAAATGCCCCTGCCGAGGAAGCCCTTGGCCCTGGCCTCGTCGATGGCTCGGTTGAGGATTTTTGCGCCCTCGGGAAATTCGCCGCGAATGTAAATGTAGGCCAGCTTCACGTCGTTGGCGTAGCACGACAGGATCATGCCCTCGATGAGCTGGTGCGGATCCTTGTGGATAATCTGGCGATCCTTGAACGTTCCAGGTTCAGATTCATCCGCATTGCAGATCAGGTAGATGGGCTTGCCGCTGCGACGATCCACGAAGGACCACTTCAGGCCACATGAGAAACCGGCTCCGCCTCTTCCACGCAGTCCGCTGGTCATGACGGCGTCACGAATCTGTTCCTGCGGTGTCCGTGTCTTGTCCTCCTCGGTCTTCACGGGCTGCAGTGCAATGGTTTTTCTCAGGGTCTCGTACCCACCATATGAAAGATAGCAATCCACGTCCGGTGTGTAACCGGGCTCATCCGCGTTTTTTAATATGAGTCGAAATTCTTTGGGCATTGAAATCCGTTCTGCTTGCTTGACTCCAAACGTTCTTTTGCTATTTTTCGTTGCTCAGGCCATTGCCGGATGGTGTAACGGTAGCACAGCAGTCTCTGAATCTGCTTGTCATGGTTCGAATCCATGTCCGGCAGCCACTTAAGGTCATCCTACTGCATCTCCTTCTGCTGCATTTCCCTGATGACTGCAGCCCTCGATGATCTCGTCCGCATTTGCAGGACGGACCCCTTCATAAAAAGCTTCGTTGCACATCATGACTGGTGCCGTCCCGCAGCTTGCCATGCACTCGACCCATTCTACCGAGAATTTCCCATCAGCAGAGGTTTGGAGTCCTTGCTTGTCCGCACTGAGTCCGAGTTTGGAGCATACATGCTTGTGCAGGTTTTCGGCTCCCCCGAGTGCGCAGGGTAGGGTCCGGCAGATCTTTAACACGTAATGTCCTGCAGGCTTCTCCCTGAACATCGGATAAAAAGTCACCAACTCGTAAATGTTGATGGGGCGAAGCTCCAGTTTATGCGCTATCCACTCAATCGATTCCTTGGAGATATATCCAAAATGCTCTTGCACGGCATGGAGTAGCATAACCGAAGCACTTCGTTTCTGTGGGTAATGTGTTATTAACACATCTATTTCCGCTTCAAGATCTTGAGGTATTTTTAGGCTCATCTGTCACTTTCTCCCATGACAAAATCAATCGAACCGAGGATCGCCACGGAATCGCTCATCATGGCCCCCTTGAGGAGATAAGGCAATGCGCTGAGGTTTACGAAGGATGGACCTCGTATTTTCAAACGGTTGGGCGTCCCTCCACCAGTGCTGTGGATATAAAATCCCAGTTCTCCCTTCGGGTTTTCGGCTCCGAAATAAATTTCTCCAGCGGGTATGTTTACGCCTTGGGTGACCAACATGAACTGGTGGATCAACTCCTCCATGCTGCTCAAGACTTTATCCTTGGGTGGTAGAAACGTTTTACCGTCTTCCACTTGGATGGGACCGCCGGGCAATCGATCAAGACATTGCCGAATGATCCGCGCACTTTGACGCATTTCCTCCATTCTTACCAAGTAACGGTCGTAACAATCTCCCTTGGTTCCAACGGGTATTTCAAAATCCAGCTCCGAGTATACCAGGTATGGGTTTGATTTGCGTAAATCATGATCGACTCCCGAACCCCGGAGATTCGGACCTGTGACACCGTAATCGATGGCTACTTCCCTTGGCAGAACGCCGACTCCTTGTGTGCGGTCCACGAAGATTCGATTGCGAGTCAGAAGTTTCTCCGTCTCGTCAAAATTTCCCTGAACTTCATCAAGAAATTTGTGACAGGCTTGGATCCATCCATCCGGAAGGTCCCTTGCCAAGCCTCCCACGCGCGTGTAGGAGGTAGTAAATCGTGCCCCTGTCAATGATTCGCAAAGGTCATAGATTTTTTCACGTTCCGTGAATGTGTGGAGGAAAACGGTCAAGGCCCCAACATCCATGGCAAAGGCTCCCAGTCCGAGCAGGTGGGCTGAGATGCGGGAAAGCTCCGAGCAAATGACCCTGATGTATTGGCAACGTGGTGGCAGTTGATCCTGAATTCCCATGAGTTTTTCCACTGCCAAGGCGTATGCCACATTGTTGGCCAGTGGTGCGAGGTAGTCCAGCCTGTCCGTATAGGGTACAAACTGGTTGTAGGTCATGCTTTCAGCGATTTTTTCATCACCTCGGTGTAGATAGCCGACATCCGGCATCGCTTTGGTAATTATTTCGCCGTCCAGCTCAAGCACAATGCGCAGCACACCGTGAGTGGATGGATGGGATGGACCCATGTTGAGGG
>JAAZXX010000710.1 GCA_014239995.1 Verrucomicrobiia bacterium | reverse complement strand
TCTCGGCATGGACGATGGCGACCAGTTTCAGGTTCTCCACGGAGGCAAGTGCTTCCGCCACCTTCGCAGGCTCGATGATGCGGCCCCACTCAGCCTCCACCTTGGTCACGCTGGCCCCGCAACGGGTGGCCACGTCGGCCATCCGTCCACCGAAGACACCGTTTACACCGATGATCACCTCGTCGCCCGGTTCGATCAGGTTGACAAAGCAGAACTCCATTCCGGCACTTCCCGTTCCGCTTATCGGGAAGGTCATGTCATTTTCCGTCAGGAAGACCTGCCGCAACATATCCTTGATTTCCTCCATCATCTGGACGAAGGACGGATCGAGGTGGCCGATAAGAGTTTGACTCATGGCGCTCAATACGGAGGGCGGCGCATCGCTTGGCCCCGGGCCCATGAGCAGGCGGGTGGGTGGAGTAAAAGGTTGTAAAGACATGATCTTTAAAAAGGGCAAAGATGCGTCTTAGGCGAGAATATCGTGAATTACATGACCGAAATCCTGTTCCAGACGCTTGTGTCGTGGAATTTCCATGCGGTGCGATTCAAGACCAAGTTGGTGTAGAATCGTGGCATGAACATCAGTCACGTAGTGAGGATTTTCAACGGTGTGAAAGCCTATCTCGTCCGTGGCGCCATGGACGACCCCACCCTTTATACCACCGCCGGCCATCCAAACGCTGAATCCGTAGGGGTGGTGGTCACGCCCGTTGGAGCCTTGGGAGCCGGGTGTCCGCCCAAACTCCGTAGCAAAGACAACCAGAGTCTCGTCGAGCAATCCCCTCTGCTTCAAGTCCTTCAGAAGACCCGCGATGGGGCGGTCGACCTGCATGGCTAGTTTCGTGTGATTGGCCTTAAGACCACCGTGGGCGTCCCAAGCGCCCGCTGCGCCATCGCCGTGCATGATCTGGATAAAGCGCACACCTCGCTCTGCGAAGCGTCGTGCAGCCAGTAACTGCTGACCGAAGGACCGGGTTTCCTTTTGGTCGAAACCGTAGAGGTTCTTCGTGACCTCGGTTTCCGAGTCGAAGTTAACTACGTCGGGAACCGAGGTCTGCATGCGGAAGGCGAGTTCGTACTACTTGATTCGAGCCTCGAGAGCCGCATCACCAGGATACTTGCCTGCGGTGATTCGATTTAATCTATTCACCAGACCGAAGCCGAGTCGTTGCTCTTCCAGTGGAAATTCGCCCTCAGGTTTGGCGAAGTCGAGGGGCTTCTTCGGGTCGATCTTTAATTTCACCTCATCATAGGCAGGACCTAGGTAATGGCCATCACTTCGGTCAAAGTAGCGTGGTCCCATGCCTATGAATTGCGGAAGGTTCTCATTGAGCGTCCCGAGACCGTAATTGATCCATGCGCCGATTGTGGGTACGCGCGGATCCAACATATGTCTGCCGGAATGAAACTGCACTTGGGCCCCGTGATTGTCATCTGTGGTCCACATTGAGCGAATCACTGAGATGTCATCAATGCATGAACCGATGTGCGGGAACCAGTCGCTTACCTCGATTCCGCTTTGGCCATATTTCTTGAAGCCAACCTGAAGCGGAAAAAGCTTATTCCGTTGCTGACCGTTGGCATCGTTCACAACAACAACGCGTACCTTCTTGAGCTTTTCGGGATCCTGCACATGGCTGAAGGGGGTCTCTGCAATTGATTTGCCCGCGTATTTATTGAGTGCGGGTTTGTGGTCGAAGCTCTCCATGTGACTGACGCCACCTCGCATAAAAAGCCAGATTACGCTTTTGGCTTTTGGAGCAAAATGTGGGTCGCCGTCGATAGCACCCATGCCTTGTGCACCGAATCCGTCCGAACGGAGGATGGACCCAAGGGCTAGGGAACCAAAGCCTAGGCCGGCTTTTTCAAGAAAATGACGGCGTTGAAGGAGCATGAAGTCAGCGAATGGAGATGAAGTCGTTGTGGTTCAGTAGAGCGTGTATCAACCGAGCGTGGATTCTTGTAGTCGATGGTGTTCCCTTTCCCTTGGAAAGCAACTGGGATATTTCCTCAATAAATATTGTGCATTCCTCTCTTTCCAGTTCGTCAGGGTCGCGACCAAGCAAGGTTTGGAAGGCCTTTTCGACAAAGGCATCTTGGTCATTTTCAGGACTTGCTGGCGATAATTGCACAGCAATTGCAGAGGCTATATCGATGGCCAGTTTGCTATTGGACATGGCTAGTGCTTGCTGGGGGACGACACTTTCGCTTCGACGATAGCACTGCAGGTGATCGGCATCGTTGAACATCTTGAGAAACTTGTCCTGTTGGTCTCGCGAGTGTTGGAAGTATAGGCTCCGGCGGTTGCCAGCGCCAGGGGCGATGGAGGGGCCT
>JAAZXX010000070.1 GCA_014239995.1 Verrucomicrobiia bacterium | reverse complement strand
GCAGGTATCAACCAGGTGCAGGTCAATGAAACGGTCGGTTTGACTTTTGCGCATGCCCTTCGTTCGATGCTGCGTCAATCTCCCAACGTGGTCATGCTTGGAGAGATCCGTGATATGGAGACCGCGACCATCGCCATCAATGCATCTCTTACCGGGCATCTTGTTTTTTCGACTCTTCATACGAACGATGCCCCAAGTGCCGTGACGCGTTTGATCGATATTGGCATCAAGCCCTTTCTAGTTGCATCTTCCACGCGCGCAATGATGGCGCAGCGATTGGTTCGTAAATTATGTCCAAAGTGCACGGGACCACATGAATACACCGAAAACCAACTTCGTTCCATCGGCATTGATCCTGCTGCCGTGGAGGAACCTAACTATCAGAAGGGCAAGGGCTGTGGTCACTGCAATGACACAGGTCATCGAGGACGATTTGGCCTCTTTGAAATCTTTGTGGTGCAGGATGAAGCCAGGAAACTGATTTACGATAAAGTGCCGTCCTCGATATTGCGCAAAAGGGCTCGGGAAATGGGAATGAGAACGCTTCGCGAGGATGGAGCGCGTAAGGTTACTTCTGGTTTGACGACTGCTGAGGAAGTCATTCGCGCCACCGCAATGGACTGATGCCATGGTTTTCGGGTCTCCTGCATGCCGATGATTCGTGAAAAAGAGGCTTGGAAAACGTGTCGGGTTCCTTTTGAGTTCCTACCCTGATTACAAAATTGAATGAAATTCGCATAGCGACATATGTCTTACTCGATGTCAGATCTATTGCAACTGGTGATCTCTGAGGGAGCATCAGACTTGCACGTTCGGAATAAAATTCCTCCTGCAATCCGTGTTCACGGCACGTTGCACAAGGTCGAAGGACCTCCGCTTTCTGCAGATGATTGTGAGGAATTGATGCGCAGTATTTCTTCGGAAGATCATATCCAGCAGGTGCGGGAAAATGGTGGCGCAGACTTCGCGTTTGCCTTTGGAGACGCTGCGCGGTTCCGTGTCAGTGTATTCAAGGAGCGTGGCGACTTCGCCATGGTCCTCAGGCAGATTCCCAGCACGCTCCTGACCATGGAGCAAATTGGTATTCCTCCCAGCGTCAAGGAGTTGCTTTACAAGCCACGTGGCCTCGTCCTGGTAACTGGACCCACAGGTTCCGGAAAAAGTACGACATTGGCCTCAATGCTCAATATCATGAACATCGAGCGCGATGACGTGCACATGATCACGGTTGAGGACCCCATCGAATATTATCACAACCACAAGGCCTCGATTATTACCCAGCGCGAGGTGGGCGTCGATGTGCCTAGTTTTGCCGAGGCCCTTCGCCGGGCCCTGCGTCAGGATCCTGACGTGATTCTTGTAGGTGAGATGCGTGATCTTGAAACCATCGAGGCTGCCATCACGGCTGCAGAAACGGGACACTTGGTTTTTGGGACGCTGCACACCACCGGTGCCGCCAAGACCATCGACCGTCTTGTCAATGCATTTCCGACCAACCAGCAGGAGATGATCCGCATTCAGCTCTCGACAGTATTGCAATCCGTTATTTCGCAACTGCTATTGCCTCGATCCGACAAGCCCGGGCGCGTGGCAGTCTTTGAAATCATGGTGAATACGCCGTCCGTCGCTGCTCTGATACGAGATAACAAGACTTTCCGTATCAATTCTGACATCCAGACCGGTGCCAAATACGGGATGGTGACGCTCGATGGTTATCTTCTGGACAAATATGAACAGGGGATCATTGATGAGGAACAGGTGATTACCAAATCCCAGGATCCAACGACCGTTCTAGCCAAATTGCAGGAAATTCACGAAGCGCGTGCGGCTGCCGAAGCGCAGGAGCAATAAAAGGCGGTCACTTGAAACATAAAATAAAAAACCATGTCTGACGCGATATCCAATCCTTTGCTAGGCCTGCTCAGGGACCAACAGATGCTTGATGACCTTCAGTTGGAGGAAATCAATGAGGAGTTGAACCGCAGCGAGAATCCGGCCATACAGATCATCAAGGATCTCGGTTACATGGATCTGGATACCGTGTTGCAGGTCATCGCGGACTACCTTGGTGCGGCCGTGATACCGGTTGAGGCGGGCATGGTGACCGACGAACTCAAGGAAATCCTTCCTGCCGAGACTGCGCTCGCGCATCAATGCGTGCCCCTTGGGCTTCAGGACGAGATGCTTCAGGTGGCATTTGTCGACCCTCTGGATCCTTCCAAAATTGATGAATTGGGATATGTTGTCCCGTTTCCCATCCAGATCATGGTCGCCGATCCTTCAGGGGTTCAGAAATGCCTGGCGGAGGCTTACGGTGGCGGTGGTGGAAGTTCCATCCAGATCGAGAGTGGGATTGCGGATATTCTGAGTGAGATTGAAACGACGGCGGATATCAACCCTGATGAAGTCGGTGAAGTCGTCGATGCCGGTGCCCTGGATCTCACCGCTGATGAGGATTCCATGCCCATCATCAAGTTTGTGAATCTCGTGTTGCTGCAAGCCGTGCAGGACCGCGCCAGTGACATCCACTTTGAACCTTTTGAGGATGAATTCAAGATTCGTTACCGCGTGGATGGTGCCCTTTACGAGATGACGCCTCCACCCCTGCATCTGGCGATGCCCGTGGCTTCTCGTCTGAAAATCATGGCCAATCTCGATATTTCAGAGAGACGCCTGCCACAGGATGGACGTATCTCCTGCAACATCGGTGGACGGCAGGTCGACCTGCGTCTCTCCACGCTTCCCACCCAATTTGGCGAATCCGTGGTGCTGCGTGTCCTGGACCGGTCGGCAGTCAGCCTTGAACTGGAGAGTCTGGGTTTTCCGGATTCCATCATGGACTACGTCAAGCAGGCGATTGTTCAGCCCAACGGTATCTTTGTGGTGACGGGGCCTACGGGCTGTGGCAAGACAACGACACTCTACTCCTGTCTGCGTCGCATCAACAAGCCAGACGATAAGCTCCTGACAGTTGAGGATCCGGTCGAGTTTGATATCGAGGGTATCATGCAGGTTCCGGTAAAGGAGTCCGTGGGTATGACCTTTGCCAAGGCGCTCCGCGCATTTCTGCGTCAGGATCCGGATGTGATCATGGTGGGAGAAATGCGAGACTTGGAGACCTCACAGATTGCGATCCAGGCTTCACTGACGGGGCATCTGGTGCTTAGTACCCTTCATACCAACGATGCTCCGGGTGCAGTTACGCGACTGGTGGATATGGGGGTAGAGCCATTCCTGATCTCATCCACTCTCATGGGTGTGCTGGCGCAACGATTGGTCAGAAAGGTCTGTAGCTCCTGTAAAACCTCCTTTGAGCCAACCGACCAACAGCTCGAGTTGCTGAACCTGTCAGCCCAGGATATTGGTGAAAAACAGTTTTTCTATGGCGAAGGTTGTGGCGATTGCAATGATACCGGTTACAAGGGGCGCAAGGGTATTTACGAATTGCTGGTCGTCTCGGAGGCAACCCGGTTGCTGATTAATGAGCGTGCCCCCACGGTGGTGGTCCGACAGAAAGCGGTCGAGGAGGGAATGATTACCCTGCGCGACGATGGCTTGCGTAGCATTTTTAATGGTGATTCTTCCATTGAAGAAGTTTTGAAATACACCTAATACTGGTTCCTGTTATGCCCAAATTCAATTACGTCGCCATGGACTCCCGTGGCAAGGAAACCAAAGGCACACTCGATGTTGCCAACCAGAATGAGGCTCTGGATCGCTTGAGGCAGATGAATCTGTATCCCTCAAAGGTGACCGAGACGGCGCTGGATGACAAAAAGAGAGCCAAGGGCAAGAAGGGTGGCAAGGCCGCCAAGCCCAAGAAAAAGGGCAAAAAGGGAGATATCAATATCCCGATGCCCAAATGGATGCAGGGCAAGGTCAAACCCAAGGTCCTGACGACCTTCACGCGTCAGCTTGCCACCTTGGTGGACGCGGGCCTTCCCTTGTTACGTGGTTTGCGGGTCTTGGGAAAACAGGAACGAAGCCCAGCTTTGCGGTCGATTATCGATGAGCTGGCCATTTCCATCGAGGGAGGTAGCACGTTCTCTGAAGGTCTTGCCCAGCACCCCAAGACATTCAACAAGCTTTACATCAACATGGTGAAGGCGGGTGAAATGGGTGGTGTGCTGGAGGTGGTGCTCAATCGACTTTCCGAGTTCATGGAAAAGGCAGAGAAAATCAAGGGCAAGGTCATTGCGGCCATGTTCTATCCCGCGGCGGTGATGACGGTGGCTGCAGGTATTCTTGTGCTATTGATGGTGGTGGTGGTGCCCAAGTTTCAGCAGATTTTTACGGATATGCTGGAGGGTAAGCCCTTGCCTGCGTTCACCGATTTTGTCATTGGTATCAGTGATTTCATGAAGCAGCAAACGATCATTTTTCCCGAGTTTGCGGGCGGATGGCCAGTTCCGGGCCCAGCCATCTGGTACATTGTGGGTTTTGTTGTCTTTATCAAAATTTTTGTAAGGTTAAAGTTCGGCCGATTGGTCATCGATACGCTCAAGCTCAAGATGCCAGTGCTGGGTCCAGTGGTCAGTAAGGTTGCCATTTCGCGATTCACACGCACCCTTGGAACCTTGGTGAGCAGTGGTGTCCCCATTTTACAGGCCTTGACAATTGTGAGGGAAACTTCCGGCAACATGGTGATCGCCCGTGCTGTCACAGCCGTACACGAAAGCGTCAAGGAAGGTGAAACCATCACTCAGCCGCTGGAATCCTCCAGAGTCTTTCCCCCGATGGTGATCAGTATGATTGACGTGGGGGAGCAAACCGGTGCCTTGCCTGAGATGCTGATGCGCATCGCGGACAATTTCGACGAGGAAGTCGATAACGCGGTGGCGGCGATGACTTCCCTGCTTGAGCCCATCATGATTGTGTTCCTGGCCGTTATCGTGGGAAGTATTGTCATTGCTCTGTTTCTGCCGCTCATCAGCTTGATCGACACGCTCGGGGGCCAGTGATCTACTGGAACAGAACCAGGGGCAAAAGCCTTTCGACGGGTCCGGAAGCGCATCACTTGCAGTCACTGCTGCTTTGAGATGGGTGGAAGCGGGTTCGCCTTTGGAGAGGCGAGCCACAGAAATTCCATTGACAAGCCAGAAGGGGTAATGTAAATACAATGTATGCACAATGTATTTGCCTTTGATATACGGTTACGTCTGAATGGAGTTCAACTGGGATAATACCTTGGCCGTCACGAGTGAAAGCGCTTTTGTGTCTCGTGATATTGAAGAATCCTTTGAGGATCCTTTTGCCATTAAATTGCTTCCGGATGCCTCCAGGTTCTCGGCTCAGGCGAGGTTCTTCAATCTTGGAAGGTCGGCGACAGGCTTGGGTATCTTCAGCGTTTATCGTACCAATGGCAAACAGGTGAGGGTGATTTTGTCTCGTCCGTTTACAGAGGACGAGTCCTATTTTTATCAAAGGAAGTTCAACCAGGTGGTTGGCTAGGAAGGAAACAACACGATCAGAGAAACCAGCGAGATGAATGTCATCAGCGATTGGGAAGAAGTCCCCTTGTTTGACAGTGAGCAAGCCGAAGCCGCTTTTTGGGGTGAGAATGCCATTGAAATGCGCTTGATGCAGAATTCTGTCGCTGCAGGCAGTGAATCCTCGGAATCGGTTACGATCACCCTGCGAATGGACCCGAAAATGCTGTCTAGAATCAAGCGCCTTGCTCGATCTCGTTATTTGAATTACCAGAGCATGATCAAGCAATGGCTGGGGGAACGCGTGGAGCAGGAAATGGACAAATCATTACGAACCACGGTGACCCGCTGAGAAAAACAACATGATGAAATGTCAGACCAGTATGCGTAGGGTGTTCGCTGCCCGCAGGCTCGGAGGTTTTACCTTGATCGAACTGCTGGTCGTGATTGCGGTGATTGGTATCCTCGCATCCCTGATTGTTGGCATTTCTGGTGTGGCGACCACCAAGGCTCGTCTCAGCCAATCGAAAGCTCTGCTCTACAACATGGCCACTGCCATTGACAACTACCATGCCGACATGGGGTCCTTTCCGCCGGACTCCAAATTCCGTGATGGCACAGTGAACACGGTAACCAACCAGCTCTTCTATGAATTAACAGGATCGGTCTACGCGGAGCGTGGCACGTACCTCCCTCAGTCTGGGGCAGCTCAAATCGGAAGCGCGACCCTGAACCGATTCTTTGGGGTGGATGGATTTCAAAACGTGGCCCGCAGGGATACCGAGGTCAAGGGTTATCTGGAACTCAGTGCCTCCCAGATAGGAGATATTTCGCTCAATCCCGAGGTCAAGATTCTCACCGCTCCCATTCCCTGGCCTTTGCAGCCACTTCGGGGAAGCTTTCAGAACGTCCTCGGCCAAAGTCTTCCCATGGAATCCCTGCGTCCGGTAAAAAGTCAGGTGCCAAGCCTCCATCGTGTCAACCCCTGGCAGTATCGTTCCTCGGGCTTAAATCGCTTTAATCAACAGAGCTATGACTTGTGGGTGGACCTTGTGATTGGTAACAAGGTCTATCGCGTCAATAACTGGAGCACACAACCTAAGGTTTTTGAGGCGCTGCCCCAGTAGATTTCAGGAAGCGCCATTTCATACCGAACAAGCGGATCAATTGAACACATCATGAAGAATCGAACGCAACGCATTTCAATCGAACTTTCCGGTTTTACCTTGATCGAACTCCTGGTGGTCATCGCCATCATAGGTATTTTGGCGAGCATGCTTTTGCCCACGCTCTCGAAGGCAAAGGAAAAGGCCAAGGTTGCGGTTGCACGCAATGACATCAAGGCGATGCAGGGTGCTGTTCAGCAATACAATGCCACCTACAGCCGTCTCCCCTCCTCCAAGGCAGTCAGGGCCAGCCTGAACAATCAAACCAACCCCGATTTCACCTACGGAACTGCCAACCTTTATGCCTCGACCTCTGGAACTCCTTTGGGCAACAAAAAATTCGGAGTCAATATCGATGCCAGCGGGGGAGGTATCGGTAATCGAAACATCGGGCTTCAGGCAAGTAATGCCGATCTGCTCGCCATCCTCATGGATCGTACAGCTCACCCGAATGGAGTCGCCACTCAAAATGTCAATCATGTGCAAAACCCGCAAAAGATTGCTTTCATGGACGGCGTGAAGACCACTGAAAACCGTAACACCGGGGGTATGGATCCGGATGGCGTCTTTCGCGATCCATGGGGGACTCCCTATATCATCACACTGGATCTTAATTATGACGGCAAATGTCGGGATGGATTCTATGCGAACCCTTCTGTTTCCGGGAAGCAGGGAAGTTTATCTGGATTCAATGGTCTTTTCCCGGTCAACAATCAGGCCAACAATCCCTTTGAGTATTCTGGTGACGCGATGATTTGGTCTGCCGGCCCCGATATGCAGGTTCATTCGGCGCAGTCAGCACTCACTGGATTGAACAAGGACAACATCCTGAGCTGGGAGTAGATGCATGCACATTCAAGCCATCAGAAATAGGGCGCATTCCCCTTCCTTGGATCGGTTTCGAGTTACATTTTGGAACCAAAGGATCCCGGCGTGTACCGGTTTTTCCCTGATCGAACTCTTGGTGGTGGTCGCAATCATCGGCCTTCTTTCTGCTGTCACGCTTCCTTCCCTCAAGGGCCTGAACAAATCCAATGCACTCGGGACCACCAATCGGCAGCTTGTCGATGACCTCACGCTTGCGCGCACCCTGGCGATCAACCATCGGAGTCCTGTTTTCATGGTTTTTCTGACACCTGCCCTTGCAGACGGCAGTTTACTGGGGGACCTTCCCTCCACGGAACTGGAGCGCTTGGTCACACTGATTCCGGGGCAATACAGTGCCTATGCTCTCTACACCATTCGAAGTGCATCCTAGGTTTCTCACTGATTGGAAGTTTCTGCCGGATGGGATTTATTTCTCGACCAATAAATTTAACCCGGATCCGCAGTTCCAGAATGTCGGTAACCCTGTCATGCGGCCTTTTCCGACGCGTTTGGTGGAGTTCTTCAGCACCGGAAGGCAATTGCCGCTGCCTGTCCTTGGATTCAACGCCCAAGGGCAATTAATCTCCGGGCGCGATGAGGTTCTAAGTTTTCTGGAAGGGAGCGTGTTTGTTCCCCGTGATGCCAATGGAAGCCCACAGGTGGGTCCTGTGGACATTGTCGATAAATCCGGAGGGGATGCGCATCATGTTCATGTCAACTGGCTAACCGGACGCGCCAAAGCCGTCCTACCGGAGCTGGAATAATGCAGATCAGATCAAGACATCCTAGTTACGAAGACAGGTATCAAGAACGCCCCTTGGGAGTTCGGGTTCATGCGCGTGGCTTCACCATGGTTGAAGTCGCCCTCTCGATCGCCATTGTGGCCTTTGCCATGGTAGCCATCATTGGAGTCATGCCAACTGGCTTTGAAGCCCAGCGCTTGAACCGTGAGGAGACCGTGATCAACCAGGATGGAACGTACCTTCTGGAGGCCATCCGCAGTGGGGCTTTGGGACTGGACGGCTTGACCAACTTTGTAGACTCCATCGTCATCAGCAACCATCTGGGGAATGTCAGGTCGATGGGTGTTTCCGAAAACGTGAATAATTTTCAGGATGCCTTTCCCCTGGTAAGTGGTCATTTTATTATTGGCATGCTTTCGACACCACAGCTCGAAGCAGTAGATCGCAGAGACGATGGGACGACCATCTATTCCACCAATGAGGTGAGTGCCATGATGCGTGCTATCAGCGGATCTGCAGGCCAACGCTTTGTCGATGCGGAATTTCGTGAGAATGCATTTTCCTACCTCCTATCCTCGCGCATTGCGCCTTACATGGCCTCACCCATCAATTCATGGGGACAGGGATCGGTGAATATCACCACCAACCGATACACGCTGGCCTCCAACGTTGCGAGCAACCTTTATGATGTCCAGCTGAAGTTCCGGTGGCCTGTTACCAAGGTGCAGACCTCCGGTGCAGGTGGACAGCCTAACATCCAGTACAGGGTTGGAAAAAACAGTAAGATTTTTCGCACGCTCGTGAGTGGCAGATTGATCCAGACCAATGGAGTGCCGTTTCTTGCTCCTGGAGACAGCCGCAACACCATTCCTCTTTATTATTTCAACTCCAGCGATTACACCCCGCCCGCCTTATGAAAGATGTTGATCCCAGAGGCCTGTTTACATGCAAGTCACCTGCCCATGCATGGCATGGGCGGTCAGGCCTTGTTCGTGACTTGGGTTTTTCCTTGATTGAGGTGCTTTTGGCGGTGTCGATCATGTCCGTCATCATCGTGGGCCTTTTCTCGATGTTCAATCAAACCCAGAAAGCCCTTCGAGCCACCTCCAAACAAGTGGATATTCTCGGCACCGGACGATCGGCCATTGAGCTTCTGGTGCAGGATATCCAGGCCGCAGAAGCACCGGATTTGCCTCTGCTAAGCCAGGTTGTCCCATCAACGACACAACTTCCCCACATGCAGGGAACGCTCGATCGTGGGTATGGCTATCGACCTGTGGTTCAGGCCTTGGTAGATGATTCTCCTCAACGTATTTCCAGGCGTACCAACCTGCTTCAAAACACCTTTTTCCTGACGCGTTCCAATCTGAATTGGGTTGCCAAGGGTTACTTTTTCTCACCGACCACGAATTTCGTGGCGCCCAATGGGGTGCAGAGCCTTGGGTTTGGTACACTTTTCCGGTTTTCATCGGTCAATGTGGATCCCAATGCGACCCGTGTGGAAAAACGTTTCCAGCCACAACGACGATTGAATCACGACCTGTTAAATAATTTTTGGAGCCAATACAATACCATCCAAAGCCTTGATCCCCAATCAGCGAACAGCCAAATTCACAATTTGAGCGTCTCACCGCTCATTGAAGGGGTGGTTCATTTCAAACTGCAGCCCATTGATTCCGATGGCAGGCCAATGGTCTACTATACCAATTACAACGCCCTGAATGCGTCTGTGAATCTTGGTTATCCCAAAACCATCCTTGAGAGTGAATCCATGGGTGGGGATCTTTTGCTGGGCCAAACGCGTTTTCGCTTTTTTGGAGATGCGCTTCCTGCCTTTATCGAACTTGAGCTTGGGGTTCTTGATCCAGAAGTCATGGCACGCTTGAAGGCCATGCCAAATCTTGCCGCCGCTCGCCAATATCTTTACGACAAACCAGGCGCCGTGCATCTGTTTCGCCGCATGGTTCCCCTGTCCACAGCCAATCGCATCAGTCTGGAAACGCAATGAAGTTGAGAACCAAAGAGCAAGGTATCGTTCTGGTCGTCACCCTGATCATGTTGTCAGTGGTGACGCTCATGGCGATTGTCTTCCTGGGAGTGAGTCGTCGCGAACGGGCGACCGTCACGGTGACAAGCGATCAGATTACTGCCAAATTGACGGCAGAGGCGGGTATGGCTCGGGCTCAATCCGAGGTTGTTGGCCGTATTCTGAGTGCTTCCAACCGTTACGATTTTGATTACGCAGTCTCTACGAATTTTTTCAATCCCGCTGGTTTCAACAGCGCTGACATTGCATTCAACCCTCACAACGTGAATTATTTTTTGCCCAATGGTAACTCGATCAGGGGCAACGATAATCAGGCAGTCAATATCGGGAATCAACTCCATGATCCGCGTCCGCCCGTTTATTTCAAAGAGAAAGCCTACAACCCGAAAACGCGGCAATTTGAGGAAAATATCGATTTTAGATTTTACCTCGATTTCAACCGTAACCGAAGGTTTGACCCCACAGGTTTACTTCCAGCACTGGATGAAAACAATCGTCAGCTGCGGGACATGGAATCGAGCCTCCCCGTGTGGTCGCGCTACGTGGGCGATCCTCAATGGGTGGGAGTCCTGGAGTATCCAGGAAAGCCTCACTCGGCTACAAATCGCTTCATAGGT
>JAAZXX010000709.1 GCA_014239995.1 Verrucomicrobiia bacterium | reverse complement strand
GAAAACGGCGATACGCTTGTAAAGTTCTTCGGCGGCCTGAGCGATGGCCCGGGCATTCTCAGTCTGGGCATGTTGTTTCCAACTGACACTGACGGATCTCAGCAGGGCGATCAGGGAGGCAGGGGTGGCGATCAGAATGTGATGTTCAGCCGCCCAGACGATGAGTTCCCTGTCTGCCTCCAGTGCCGCGCTGAAAAGGGACTCAGCAGGCAAAAAAAGGACCACATGATCCAGTGCATTTGGAAACTTGTCCGGGTAATCACGACCCGCCAGCTCGCGGATCGTAAGGCGTAGTTTCGATGCATGGACCGAGAGCATCTCGGATCGCCTGCTCGCATCGGCTTCCTCCACCTTTCCGATGAAATCTAGTTCCGGTACCTTGGCATCCACGACAATCATGCGATCTCCAGGTAGATTGACGATCATGTCGGGCTTGGCATCTCCGGATTGTACCTGTTCCACAAAGTCGCAATGCATGCTCATCCCAGCAGCTTCCACGACGCGTTTCAGTGTTTCTTCACCCCACCTTCCTCGGGCCTGGTTGGAACTGAGAATGCGCCTCAGTTGAAGTGTTTCCTGTGAGAGGCTTTGGCTGTGAGTCGCAAGAGCCTCCAGGTGATGTTTGAGTTCACCAAAGGTTTTGGAATGGTCTTTCTCGCTTTCGCTCAATTGATGACGATAGCCCCTGAGTTGTTCCTCCAGCGGTTTGACCAGTGCCGCCACTGCTTCTTGTCTCCGCGAGAGGTCTCCCTTGGCAGTCTCCTGGAGGGTGGCGAAACTTTCTTTCGCCAACTGCAGGAATACGGGATGGGTTTCCTTGAGTGCGTCAGCGCTCAGTGCCTTGAAAGTATCTTTCAAGTCCTGCAGTGCCTTGGCGTGATCCTGCCGGAGGCGCTGGAAAGCCTCTTCGTGCAGTTGCGCTTGCATGGCTTGATGTTTTTCGGCCGACTCCAGCCTTGCCTCTGCATCTGACTTGCCGGAGCGTTGGATATCAAGATCCTGCCTCAAAGACTCGATCGCATGATCCTTTTGAGCACGTTGTTCCCTGAGTTCCTGTTCCAACCTCAAGGCAGCCTGATCCTGGCGTGAAGCGCCTGCTCTCAGTGATAATAACCATCCGATCAGTCCACCCAAGGCGAGTCCCATCAATAGAGGTATCCAGTCTGACATTCGGGCTAATAATGAGCAATGGCCTCGATTTCGACACGTGCTCCCATTGGAAGGCCTGCAACTTGAATGGTAGACCGTGCGGGGAAACTGGACTCGAAGTAACGGCTATATACCACATTGACCTGGCCGAATTCAGCAAGATCTATCATGAAGATGGTTGTTTTTACCACATTTTCAAGGCCAAGTCCCTCGCTCTCAAGCAAGATCTTAAGGTTTTCAAGTACACGAGCAGCCTGCTTCTCGATACCACCCTCGACGAGTGCATTCGTCTCAGGATTCAGTGGTATCTGTCCTGCCGTAAACAACAAGTTACCAATGCGTGATCCGTGGTTGTAAGGTCCGATGGCTGCGGGCGATGCTGGTGGTGAAAAAGTCTTTTTTTCCATGATGATGCTTCCTGTGGATGCTACCTGAGTCCAGGTAAAAGACAAACCTACAATTCAGAAGTATCTGTCCCTGAACTTGTGACTCTGTATCGCTGATAATGGGAGTATCTGGTTTTCCTGAGCTTATCGGAAATGTCTGATTTGAAATCCTCGATCTGGCATGAAGGCGGTGTCTGCAACTAGATTCATTGGGAGAGTATGCCAAATATCACTTGCACCGAGGCTAGCAACTGCCCACAGTGTCGTTGGAATGATGTTAGAGTGTAAGGAATCAGAACAAAAAACACAGGTCTCAAGCAAGGTCGTGGAGTCCTTGTTAAAGCAACGGACCATCACCCTTTTTGGGGAAATAAATCAGGAGGCCGCTGAAAAGGTGACCCAAAACCTTCTCTGCATGGATCATGAGTCACCGGATCCCATTCGCCTGATCATCAATTCGCAGGGTGGTCATGTGGAGTCTGGAGACACCATATTTGACATGATTCGATTTGTTAAATCGAAGGTCTATGTGATTGGCACGGGTTGGGTTGCCAGTGCTGGAGCTCTGATTTATGTAGCGGCTCCCAAAAAGCATCGGTTCAGCTTGCCAAATACCCGGTTTATGCTGCATCAACCCATGGGAGGTGTCGGAGGATCGGCCTCTGATGCGGAAATCGAGGCGCGCGAGATTATCAAAATGCGTGAGCGGCTTAACCAGACCTTTGCCGACCAGACCGGGCAACCCATTGAGAAAGTACGCGAGGACAGTGACCGGAATTTCTGGATGGACCCCAAGGAAG
>JAAZXX010000708.1 GCA_014239995.1 Verrucomicrobiia bacterium | reverse complement strand
TTGTTTGAAAAATTACCCGAATACTCACCGGCCACAGGGAGCCCTTTACCATGACAGGTAAATCAGAACTGGCATGCGCCGTCATTTACAGGAAATATGTCTGAGCTCATTATTTGCAATCAAACTCAAAAGTCACGGGAGACATTCATGACCATTCGCATGGCTCAAAGCAAGCGACCCGTTGAATACAACCATCAATGAAATTGAAAGTACTTTGGTGCACGTTGGCCCTGGGCCTCCACGCCGATGACCCACGCCTGCCCCGACCTGACCAGGTCGACAAGCCGGAGAACATCCAATTGATTGTGCCGGACAAAACCACACTGTCCGGCATCGTGCTGGACAACACCGATGCCAAACTCGTCGGTGAATGGAAACACAGCGTGCACACGCCACCCTTTGTCGGGGAAAGCTACATTCATGACATGAAGGAAAAGAAGGGCAGGAAGAGCGCCACATTCACGCCTGACCTTCCCCGCACCGCCATGTATGAGGTGCGCGTGTCACACAACTCCAACATCCGTCGTGCCAACGGCGTCCCGATAACGGTGAGGCATGCCAAGGGCAAGACGGTGGTCAGGATCAACGAAGGCGAGCCCGCCCCCATTGGCGGGCTCTTCCGGTCGATCGGCATGTTTCACTTCAACCAGGGCCGGGAAGGGTCCGTCACCATCAGCACCAAGGGTACTGATGGCAAATACGTCATCGTCGACGCCGTACAATTTTTGCGGGTGATGCCATGATAGTGACGAGAAAATGCCCATGCATGTGCTGAGCGTGACAAATAGCTCGAGGCACATGGCATCGACAGTAGCGTATGCGGATGTGATGTGGGGCGGTCCAATGGAGCGGCTCCTGTATCAAAGGCTTTATCGTTATTGTTTACGGGGCATCAATCACCACCTTGATTCGTGGACAAGCTTGGGATTGGTCGTCATTGACGCAACAAACCCAACAAAAACGGCTTAACTGCCCGCTTGTGACGGGAGTCATGATGGGACACTTCCCATCACTACGATCCACACCAGGACCAGCCCTTCCGGTGATCTATCTCTTGCGGTGTCACCCTGCATCGGGACACGGTCTCAAAGATTCTGTGGACAGGAGGGAGCAGACCGATCGTTACGAAATGGGGTTCCTTTTCCAATCTGAATTGAAAGCGTTTTCTCGCTGAACTGCGATGGCTTACCACACCGCTGCTTTCCTCAGCACCCTCACCGAGGCCATTCCAGAGGCTTTTCTCCCCTGACGGACACTGAGAGTCGTACTCTATACGACAGGAACCGCATATTTTTGGTGCTCGTTCTGCTGGTGAAGCAAGGTTGAGAAAATATGGAGCGAGGGCAGTGCCTTGCGGTGACGCACAGAGGATTGAGACAAGGCCTGTCGAGATTTGAGGTCGGCGACCTGAGTCATGTCGTTCCCCTTGGCCTGGCAATGTTTTCCGGAAAATCATTCGGACCTGATCCTTGCCATTCGGGCGGCACATCGTGCCTTAAACATCACCGACGAAAACACCTCAATGGAAGTAGAACGATGACACTAAAAACTAAAATAATTCTAAGCGGTACCTTGGCAGGATTTTTTGTCGGAGCCGAGGCTCAGCTGGTCGACGAGGGTCAGATCGGTTCGACCGTGCCCCTGGGAGCCATTACCGAGTCTCTTGCAGAACAAATTGGCGCTGGGCGAGGGAATGTGAAGATGCCTCTCTCATCACAGTATCTGATAAAGCGGGATCCCGCGAGAGCGGTGCGGCGGGGCCGTCAACTGTTTCAGCGAAAATTCACCGCCGCACAGGGACTGGGGCCACGGGTAACGGCGGATTCGGTTGGTGACATCTCCGCGAACCCCGCTTTCGGAGCGGGCATCTCGGACAGTTGTGCGGGATGTCATGGCCGGCCCAAAGGATCGGCTGGTTTTGGGGGCGTGGTGACCACCCGGCCAGATAGTCGAGACGCGCCGCATCTGTTTGGACTGGGGCTGCAGGAGATGATTGCGGATGAGATGACCCGGTCGCTTCGCAGTCAGCGGGATAGGATCGTTGAGCAGGCGGCAGCCACGGGTACAGAGGCCAGGACGACTTTGACGGCCAAAGGGGTTCATTTTGGAATCCTCTCCGTGGACTCGGCAGGAAAATTGGACACCTCTGGGCTGGAAGGACTGGATGCCGACCTCCGGGTGAAACCGTTTTTCGCCCAGGGGAGTTCCTTTTCGATGAGGGAGTTCATTGTTGGGGCCTTCAAGGACGAAATGGGTTTACAGGCCTATGATCCCGATTTGGCACTTGCGGCTGCTGGAGGGATGGTGACGACACCATCGGGAATGATCCTTGACGGCGA
>JAAZXX010000707.1 GCA_014239995.1 Verrucomicrobiia bacterium | reverse complement strand
GCCTTCGGTGGGAATTTCCAGCTGGTAGGCCTCGTGGTGCATGCCTTCCCCGATCTCAAAGCGGATGTGTGCCTTGTTGCCTGAGACCATGTTGAATGTCGTCTCCGGTCTGCGCGCCTTCAACCAGTTGGCAAGGACGGCGGGAACACCTGAGGTGGTATCCTCGGAAAGCGGGCATGCGATGCTTAAGGAGGGTTTGTAATGAAACATCCCTTCGCCCCTCTGATAATGCCTGGGCAGCGGAATGATGGATGGAATATCTTTGGAGGGCATGATTTTTGTCTCAATCAACGGCTCGATGGGGGAAGAGGATCGCTACGCACCCCAGACAGAGCGAACCTGCAAGGAGCATCATTACCCCCAAGGTGCGCGAGCCAATGAAGGGTTCATTTATGAATGCGTCCCCGATGATTAATTTACCAAGGCCAATCAACCACAGGCAGATGGCAAGGGAGGAGAGGATCCAAAGGGCGGTATTTCTCAGGTTCAATGGGGACCGGGCGCGAAACGCGGGTTCCTCTTCTCTGACAAGACGATCAATCTTCCTCCAACCCCATCCACCTGCCTGGACTTTCCTGTGGAATGATTTCAGGAGACTGATGTCCGTGGTTGGCGTCAAAAACGTTGCCAATAGTGCGAGACACACACTCAGGGGCACGGTGACGATGAGGCTGAAAGGAAAGTCAAAAAGGGAGGCAATTGGAATAGCCACTTGCGTGCCGTTAAAAAGCACGTGCGTCGATTCGGCCAGCCAGGACTCCTTGAAAGCATACATGGTCAGTGAGAGAAGCAGGAGGGAAATGAGACAAACCAACTCGGACCAGGCATTGATGCGCCACCAATACCAGCGCAACAAATAAATCACCCCGATCCCTCCGTTGAATCCAGCCAGAAAGAACCATGCATCCGAGACAGTGTTCATGAACAGTGCCACCAGGATGCCGGCCAGGGCGATCAGAAGGGTGGCAAAGATACCCCAACGGACATAGTGCTGTTCCGAAAAGGTGAACCCAGGGTCTCCTGTCGCCTCACGTCGTCGTCGTTCTCTCGATGGGGCAATGAAAGGACGATAGACGTCGTTGATTAAATACGAGGCCCCCAGGTTGACCCAAGTGGATATGGTAGACATGTACGCTGCAAACAATGCGGCCACCATCAGTCCGAGCAAGCCTGTCGGTAAGACAGCAAGCATCACCCGCACGTAACCGGCCTCGGCAAGCGGGGCGCCAGGCATCGAGCCGTTGGCAGTCGCTACATGTGGAAACATGACTGCTGCCACAAAGCCAACGAGCAGCCATGGCCACATGCGCAGGGCGTAATGGGCGACACCATACCACAGGTAGCCCAATGCGGCCTGTCGTTCGTCCCGTGCACTCAACATGCGCTGTGCAAAAAAGGACCCACCGTCCGTGAAGGCATAAGACCACCAGAAGACCAGCATCAGGAGCCAGAACTCCGGCCTTGTGAACAGCCCGAACTCTGGGGCATTGGCCTGTGGAAAGAGGGCCATCATGGCACTCGCGCGATCTGCCCCGTAGAGATCGTTCATCTTTGTAAATAGGGTCTCCAGGCCGCCCACATGCTGTACCGCCAGGATCGCGAGGATCACGCAACCCACCATGGCAATCCAGAACTGAATGAAGTCAGTGACCATGACACCCCACAAACCTGAGATCGCCGTGTAAGCCACCACAATCAGAAAGAGAATGAAAAGCACTTTGTATTGATTGACCGTTGAGCAGATGAGGTATATCTGATGGGTGAGCTCCAGGGTATCCCAGGATTCAGGGATCAGGTTGGAAGGTATTCCAGGCATTGACTCCGGTGTCTGTAGATCAATAGCAGATTTCAAGCGCAGCGTTTCCCAGGCCTGCGAACGGAGCTCGGGATCCACTTCCGGGGAGGTTATGGACCCGTAGGCACCCGACTCATAGGCTGACCAAAATGCCGGTTGTCGCAGCATGCCTGTATCGTATGCGATTTGCATGGGTATCACCTGCCCGGACTTAACGGCCTGGCTCAATTGGGGATCTACATTGCCAGAAAGCGGGGTGGCCATCACGATCCAGAGGATCAGTCCATCCACGATGGGGATGCGCGGAAACTCGGGTACCGTGTACTTGATGATGACGGTCATGGCTTTGTTCACCCAGCCCATGTTTACGCATCCAAAGGGGAAGGCCAACCAGAGTGCTTTACCTACGCGCAGCGCATTGGCCGAGCGACCCGAATACCGGAGGTAAACCAGTTCCATGTCTGTCTGAGGGTCAGCTCTTTTCCATAGAGGTGCGTAAAAGAAGACCCCCAGCATGGTGATTGGAACCATGGACCACCAGAACC
>JAAZXX010000706.1 GCA_014239995.1 Verrucomicrobiia bacterium | reverse complement strand
TGATGCTATTGATGAATATACTGCTGATGGAAGAGTAGTTAATGTAGGCTCAACTGGAATGGATGCAATAGAAGAATGGTGGTATCCTTCTTATATGAAGGAAAAATGCCCAGGTCTCCCTGACTGGAAAGCATTGAACGAATGCGCGGAAGCGTTTTCAACACCGGAAACCGCGCCGGCCGGGAGATACCTGGGCGGACCTGTCACCTGGGCGGGCTTCGACGAAGAACGAGTTGAAGCGCTCGGACTCGACTTCGAGGTCGTCCACGCCGGCACGGATGCCGCACTTTGGGCCGAGTTGGAATCAGCTTACCAGCGTAAAGCCCCTTGGATCGGCTGGGTCTACCATCCTCATTGGTCGACGGTGAAATTCGAAGGGGAATTTATCGAGTTTCCACCCTACAGTGATGCCTGCTATGAAGATTCGAGTGTTGGCTTAAACCCCAACATGGCCTATGACTGCGGGAAACCCAGAGGCTGGATCAAAAAAGTCGGCTGGAAAGGAGGCGAAGCCAAATGGCCCTGCGCGTATCAAGCGGTTCGTAACTTTGAAATCGATAACCCCACGATTGGCCAAATGATCGTTGAGGTCGACCTTGACGGTAAAAAAATAGCGGACGTCGTTTCGGCATGGCTGGATGCCAATAAGGCGACTTGGGAGCCGTGGACCCAGTGTAACTAAAGGCCCTCACTTCCAGTTCGGGCTCCAAAAAGTAGCAGGTGGTTCTTCGCGAGCCACCTGCTATGTTGTTTGCCTATCAATTTTACAGGTCACCAAAGTACAGCAATCGGAATGTCGAAAGTAAAACCCGCACTCCAACTCCGAAACATCTGGAAAATTTTTGGGGATAATGCTTCCCACTTACTGGAAAAAACTTCCAGGTCACCTTCGCTCACTGAATTAAACGATGCCGGCCTGATCCCAGCCGTTCGTGACGTCACGCTCGATATTTTCAATGGAGAGATTTTCGTCATCATGGGGCTATCCGGTTCCGGGAAATCAACGCTAGTCCGATGCATGAGTCGGCTGATCGAACCCACGGCTGGAGAGATCATGTTTGCCGGTCAGGACCTTCTCTCGGCTTCCGAGGATGAACTTATCCAGATTCGTAGACATAAGATGGGTATGGTGTTTCAACATTTTGCGCTCTTACCCCATATGTCGGTCCTGGGAAACGTCGCCTTTCCCCTCGAGATTCAAGGTATCGATAAGAAAAGCCGGGAACAAAGAGCTCGCGAAATGATTTCTCTGGTCGGTTTGTCTGGACGAGAGGATTACTATCCCCGTGAACTGTCAGGCGGCCAGCAACAGCGTGTCGGTATTGCGCGATCATTGGCAGTGGAACCTGATATTTGGTTTCTTGACGAACCGTTTTCAGCGTTGGATCCGCTTATCCGGCGGGAAATGCAGGACGAGTTTCTGAAGTTGCAGGACATTCTGAAAAAAACAATCGTATTTATCACCCATGATTTTGATGAAGCTATCCGATTGGCTGACAGGATCGCGATCATGAAGGATGGAGCAGTCATTCAGATCGGGACCCCTGAAGACCTGATTATCAACCCCGCAACAGAATATGTCGCTGAATTTACGCGGGATGTTTCCCGCGCAAAAGTGTTCTCGGCTCGAATGGTCATGAGGCCGCTGACCTCGAACGAGGAAGACACGCTTCGGGAGTTGCAAAGACACGACGCTAAAGTTCAGGAATTTGCAGATCAGGCAGTCCATTCTGAACACCCGATCGGTGTTATTGACGACACCGGATCGGTTATTGGAGTGATTGATCGACAAGCTGTTCTTAATGTGCTCGTAGGCAGAGAGCCCGCCGGCTCGTACTGACGATGCAATCAATCCCGATTCCCGAGACTCCCGTTAAATTCCGCTGGGGGCTCTGGCTTCCGTTAACCGTAATTTTTTGTCTCGGCATCCTGTTATATCTAAACAAGGAACTCACGCCTTTTTTGGTGAAGTATCCCAAAGACTGGGTTATTCCCCTTAGATTCTGGATCAGCGATCTTATGCAATGGCTGATTAAAGATTTTGACCTTGGTCTGTTTACCTTTAAGGAGCTTACTCGCTCAATAGCATGGGTGCTCGAGTGGCCGTTATCGATTGCCAACAGCTTCCTTGCCACCGGTTTTACTTTCTCGACCGAACCGGGGGCGCCTATTATCCTACCGCCGGCACCCTGGATTGCCATTGTAAGCATTGTCGGTCTGCTCGCATTCCAGCTTTCTGGAATTCGCCTGACCCTCCTTGTCACCGGCTGCTTTTTCTACCTTGTTATTTTTGGTCAGTGGCAAAGCGCCATGGTGACCTTGAGTTCAATCCTTATTGCTGTTCCGCTAGGCGTAGGAATAGGTTTTGCGC
>JAAZXX010000705.1 GCA_014239995.1 Verrucomicrobiia bacterium | reverse complement strand
CCACTGATTGTGATGAACAGCATACCCTTGCTCATGAGGGCATTCACAATTGCGTCGCTCCAAGCCGCTGCTGCCACAAAAAACACGACAAAATTAAGGAGGGATCTTGCACCCCGCATCCTCGTGGGCATTTTCATGGATATATAGGCGTAGTAGAAGATAAGCAGCGTGATGAAGAGGCGACAGTACTTCACCGTTGAAGTGGCCGCTCCACTGACCGAAAGAGGTGCAACCACCAGAAAAGCGGCTGCCAAGATCCATATTTTTGATGCGTTGTTCATTGAGGTGCTGGTAATGCAACACAATTCGCTCGTTTAAGTGCATTATTTTCAGGCGATGTTCCGACATTGAACAGTATTTTACTGCACGGAGATGGTCGGCTTATCCTCCGTCGATTTGTAAATGAATCAACCAAGTCCCACTTCTGATTGAATTCCACAACCGCTGTTTTCAATAAAACGGTAAGATTCAAAAATTGCCCTACCCCCATTCCAGAGTCAACATACAAACATGTTGCTGGATCGTTCTGAAAAGCTCGGTGAATGGCCACAGGATCTGCAAAAGGAATGAAATTTATCCCATTCTTCAGATTCAAGATACTGGAACCAAGTATCGAAACAAGGTGATCGAATCCTTGTTTTTTTGTTGGATATACACGCCAGACCGTTGAAAACACCGTAATCAGCCTCCTTTGAGCGCATTCGCACTATTCGAGACAAGGATATTTTACCAGCAATCCAGTTTAATCAAGGAAACAGGCAGAACTCAAGCCAACAATGCTCTGACTCTGAATCGTCCTGCCTGAAGCTGGGTATCCCCAAGTATTGGCAGAGAGGGGTGTCTTAACATCATGTCCACTGACCAGGAGGGTATGGATTGATTCGGGTATCTGCGTCGGACCACCTATCCCTGACGATTCCACACAACTGAAAAGGCCCTGGCCTGATTGAATTTCATCTCGATACCTGTGGACTGAAAGCATGTAAGGGGCCGCCAAATGCCGGTTTACCAAAGAGACAAGTCTACTTAAAACCCGTTGACCTCTCCTGCAGCCACCGCACATCCACATTGTTCGGGGTCTTCAAATGTTGTGCGGTAAATTGGGCCGTCATTGGAGGTTTGGTACGCGAGTCGACCCATCGGTGTGTTTCGGAATGTCCATCGGCAAAATTGAGACTACCTGAACCATTATGATAACTGGCTGGAACATCGGTCAGAAAATGTCGCCCTGGGTCGTAGGGATCAAAACCCGCCATGTCTACCGCAAAGAAACTGTCGTTAATACTATCCTAACGCTCGTCAATAAGAACCCAAATACCAGAGGGTCCAGGTTGGGTCATATCGGATATTTTCCCAAACACCTTGAATTGACCCTGCCCCCCCCATGGCCCCCGAACTTGGCTCCCTACCCAGTTATTCATCGAGACTGAACGAACCCGAGGTATGAACGTATTGCGGGATTTAAAGATACTCTTGTCACCAGGGCAGCGCCATATATCGATCGTTTCGTGATAAGGCCAGAGGTGGCTGCGCATGAGGAAAACCCTATTCGTATTATCGCTACTGGGAGCTAAGGTGAGGTTGCCTGCTGCCCAAGTTTGCGAGTAATGCTTGTCACCTCGTTTGAAACCGTCCTGGCGATTACCATTATTTGGTGGCACGTGGTCATTGTTGTCCAGGGTATACATGACCCAGGATAATCCAAGTTGCTTAAGATTGCTCAGGCACTTGATGTTTTGCGCCTTTTGTTTCGCTTTGCCCAGTGCGGGAAGCAGCATACCTGCCAAAATGGCAATGATCGCGATCACAACGAGCAGTTCAATCAGAGTAAATGCGTTTTTAGTCTTCATGGATCAGTCTCCAATTTAAGATTCCCTGAAAATTTCGCAATGTTAATTCTGAGCTGTGCGTGTGCTAACGGTCAATAAAAAACATCGATGAGGCCCAACTCACTTCCCCCTGCTGCGCCGAGAATGTTTCCAACGTTTTGGCTTTATTCAAAATACTCAGGCAAAAGCGACTGGATATTTCAAAGGGTTTGTAGTTACATTTCCTGAGACCAAGCGACTCCACCGGAGGCATGCATAGTCGAGTCACCGAAGCAGCAAACCATCCCGCCGGCGCACTCCTCCCATGATGGAATGGCATGGCTTTGACTTACAACCCCTGATTGAATGAGAGGGTCATTACCACACACCCAAGAAACTCATTTCAAAGCGCATACAGTATCAGATCATACCAGGTGGCATATACCCCCAAAGGGCATTTTCAAGGCATTCTTTCGATGGGTAACACCCACCCACAAAACCTCCTGCTCCGCCACATTGGAGGGCGTACGACCCATGCCATCGGTGAAGTAGATCAATAGGGCCTCTT
>JAAZXX010000704.1:232-2378 GCA_014239995.1 Verrucomicrobiia bacterium | reverse complement strand
ATATGGCCACACACATTGACACCAGACTCACGCCACAGGGCCTCATGCCCGCGCTGGATCGTATGTTCGAGCTTTCGGGCAGGAAAGTGCTGGCGATTGAGAAAACCTGGAGGCCTGCCTGGGGAACGCCCGTTTGCACGATGCGCGGTAAATATGCGACCCGTGGATGGACGGAGTGGACCCAGGGATTCCAGTATGGCTCTGCGATTCTTCAGTTTGATGCAAGCGGTGAAGATGCTTTCCTCAGGATAGGACGTGATCAGACCGTGGCGCGGATGGCCACGCACGTGTCTCATGTCGGTGTCCATGATCATGGGTTCAACAATGTATCCACTTATGGCAACCTGTTGCGTTTGATGCATGAGGGTCGGATTCCTTCCAACGCCCAGGAACGGCACTTCTATGAAATCGCACTCAAGGTATCGGGTGCGGTCCAGGCCTCACGATGGAGCAGCATCGCGGGTGGTGGTGGTTATGTGTATTCCTTCAACGGTCCGCACTCCCTGTTCATCGATACCATCCGGTCGATGCGGGCGCTGGGCATCGCGCATCACTTGGGTCATGTGTTGATGGCCGAGAACGACAGACCCATCTCGCTTCTTCAGCGTCTCGTTGAACACGCCCGGAGCACGGCCGAGTATGGAATCTATTATGGGGAAGGACGGGACGCCTACGATGTCCACGGGCGCACCGCACATGAAAGCGTGTTCAACCGCAACGACGGTCGATACCGTTGCCCTAATTCCCAGCAGGGATATTCCCCCTTCACTACATGGACCCGTGGCCTTGCCTGGGCGATCTGTGGTTATGCCGAGCAACTGGCTTTTCTCCAGACCTGCGCCAACCGTGAACTCAAAAGCCTGGGTGGCCGCAGCAATATCGAGAAGATGATGTGCAAGGCGGCCACCGCGACCGCAGATTTCTACCTTGAGAATACATGTGCGGACGGTATCCCGATGTGGGATACCGGTGCCCCCAACCTGCATCGGCTGGGTGATTATCTCGATCGCGTGTCGGATCCCTACAACGATTGGGAGCCCGTCGACAGTTCCGCCGCTGCCATCGCCGCGCAGGGCTTGATTCGTCTCGGGAAGTATCTGCAGGCACGGGGAAAGAAACAGGCGGGTCAGCGATATTATCAGGCGGGCCTCACCGTGACAGCATCGCTGCTCTCGGAGCCGTATCTCTCTACCAGCGACCGGCACCAGGGCTTGCTCCTTCATTCCATTTATCATCGTCCCAATGGCTGGGACCACATCCCGCGTGGCAAGAAGATTCCCTGTGGAGAAAGTTCCATGTGGGGGGATTATCACATGCGTGAACTGGGCCTCCTGGTTCGGCGATTGGCTGAAAAACAACCTGAACCCACTTTTTTTGCTTGCCTGGGTTGACGCACAAGCGTGACCACGGTCTTTCGAGCAATAGAAACCAGAGAGATGCAATCCTGAACATGGCCCAGCCTTTCCAATTGACCCGTATCCCAACGTTGAAATCCGTGGATGCCTTCAGGCGACACGTTCGATCACTCGCATTGGATTTGCGATGCGACGACCGTTTGCAGACAGGCGACGCGTCTCCACTGACCCGGCCCGTGCAGGGTGTTTCCTTCCGGGGCAAAACCATTGGCAATCGTTGGGCAGTGCATCCCATGGAGGGATGGGATGCTACGCCCGGTGGGGATCCTTCTCCCGAGGTCGTTCGCCGATGGCAACGGTTTGGCTTAAGCGGAGCCAAGCTCATTTATGGTGGAGAAGCCATGGCAGTCTGTCCCGAGGGGCGCGCCAATCCCAACCAATTGATCATAGAAAAGGGCCGGGAGACCGGGCTTGCGTCCCTGATCCAGAGCCTGAAAGAGGTTCATCTTGAGCACAACGAGACCACAGATGATCTGGTGATCGGCTTTCAGTTGACTCATTCTGGCCGCTTTTGCCGGCCATCCAGGCAAGCTGGATGGCAGTCCCGGGTCGCTTACCGGCACCCCATTCTGGATAAAAAATTCAATGTAGACTCGGATGATCAGATCCTGTCTGACGAGGAGGTGCGAGTCCTGATACAGAAATACATTCAGGCAGCCCAGGTTGCCCATGAAGCTGGTGCTGATTTTGTCGATATCAAGCATTGCCATGGCTACCTCCTCCACGAGTTT
>JAAZXX010000704.1:0-222 GCA_014239995.1 Verrucomicrobiia bacterium | reverse complement strand
GTTTCTGGGTGCCCATACCCGCCCGGGTGATTTCGGGGGATCATTTGAAAACCGGACGCGCATCCTTCGAGAAATCGTGGATGGTATCCGGACCTCCGGTAATCCCATTGACATCGGCGTGAGGATCAGCGCATTTGACTTTGTCCCATTTTGTCCGGATCCCGGACGGGCGACAGCTGGCAAACTGGGCCCCGGCATTCCGGAGTCTTACCAGCATTGCCT
>JAAZXX010000703.1 GCA_014239995.1 Verrucomicrobiia bacterium | reverse complement strand
GGATCTGCAGAGGACTTGCCAAAAGAACGCATTGCCCCCCGATCACCATGAGTCACTTGACTACTGGAGAGATTTTCATGCTCAATTGGTAGAGGTGGGCAAGTGTTATTGTCGTTCGCAGAGTCCCCAATGCCATATGTGTCCTCTAGAACCGTTGTTACCCGCGGCATGAATCTCCCCTCTGGTCCCGCACCCCTCCTGCATGAGATGTACGAGGTTATGGCTAGCTTGGAAAACTCCATGGTAAAAGACCAAATGCGACTGAAACCCAGGTTGCAAATGCTCCTGGATCAGGGCGCAGAGGGGAGTATTGACGCAAAGCAATTCTTTGCCATTCGGCATCAGGTAAACCGATCCATTCTCAATGCTCAGAAGCGGCGTGAAGGATTACCTTCGATAAAGTATCCTGCCGAGTTGCCTGTGGCCAAGCGACGTGAAGAGATTGTAGGATGCATTCAGTCAAACCAGGTCTTGATTCTCGCAGGTGAGACCGGCTCCGGTAAGAGTACACAAATTCCCAAAATGTGTCTCAATGCCGATCGTGGTATCCGCGGAAAGATCGGCTGTACCCAGCCGAGACGTGTGGCTGCTCAATCGCTTGCCAAGCGGGTTGCCCAGGAACTGAATGTCAAATGGGGTGGGGGTGTAGGATGTAAGGTTCGATTTCAGGATGAGACATCCCCGCATGCCTACATCAAATTCATGACAGATGGGATTCTGTTATCAGAACTTCAGCATGATCCCATGCTTCGAGATTACGATACCTTGATTATCGATGAAGCGCATGAACGTTCCCTCAATATTGATTTCATCCTCGGTCATCTCCGCCAGCTGTTACCACAACGGCCGGATCTCAAGTTGATCATCACCTCTGCCACGATTGATACATTGATTTTTTCCGAAGCTTTCTGGAATGCTCCCATCATTGAGGTTTCCGGTAAACTCTTTCCGGTGGAGGTGGTTTACCGACCACTGGATAAGGAAGCTGAAGCGCTTGGAAATCAATCCTATGTGGATGCCGCAGTGGAAACCGTATGCCAGATTCTTAAAGAATCAACACAAGGTGATATCCTGGTGTTCATGCCCTCCGAGAGGGACATTCGCGAGACGGTGGATACATTGCGTAAAAACGCAGGGCATCAAGCGGAACTCATGCCCCTCTTCGGACGCCTCGCGAGTGGTGATCAGCAGAGGGTTTTTCAGCAAGGAAGGCAGCGGCGGGTGATTGTGGCTACAAATATCGCAGAGACCTCCCTTACTCTTCCTGGGATACGATACGTGGTGGACAGTGGGCTTGCGCGTGTCAGTCGCTACAGCCCATCGACGCACACCAAGCGCCTGCCCGTCGAGCCCATTGCTCAAAGCAATGCCAACCAGCGCCGAGGGCGCTGTGGAAGGGTAGCCGAGGGCATCTGTTACCGACTCTACTCACAGGAAGATTTTGATGGGCGTGCTGCCTTTCTATCGCCTGAAATTCAACGGTGTAACCTGGCGGAGGTGATTCTCAAGATGAAGGCCTTTCACCTTGGTGACATGGAGACATTTCCATTCATCCAGCCCCCTAAACCTGCCGCAGTGAAGTCCGGATTTCGACTTTTGCAACAGCTTGGAGCCATTGAGCCATCCCATGAACTTACCGAAATCGGGCAACGTCTTGCGAAATTGCCCATGGATCCAACCATCGGCCGTATGATCCTTGAGGCAGTGAAGGAAGACGTGGTTGAAGAGATGGTGATCATTGCATCGGGACTGAGTATCCAGGACCCAAGGGAACGGCCCATGGAGGCAGCCATGCAGGCCGATGACGCGCATCGTCCATTTCTACATCCCAAATCTGATTTTTTATCGCTCCTGAACCTATGGAATGCTTTTCACATGGAGTGGGATCGTTTGAAAACCCAAAATCAACTGCGCAAATTTTGTCGTCGGCATTTTCTCTCCTACATGCGCATGCGAGAGTGGCGGGATATCTACCAGCAGATTTATTCTGTCCTGAAGGACATTCGCATTGGAAGCCGAAACGATATAAGAAGCTCTCAAAAACCCCGTGATGAGCATTTGTGGTATGCCTGCATTCATCGATCGATCCTATCTGGGCTTCTAACTCAATGTGCCCGCAGAAAGGACTCAAACCAATACGCCTCTGCCTCCGGCAGGCAGGTGGGCTTGTTTCCGGGGTCGGTTCTGTTTGAACGGCAAAGTGGTAAGAAGAAAGGATCTGCCGATAAGGCTCGAGTTGGGAAGACTCAAGGGCAGCCTGAGTGGATTATTTCCGCTGAAACGGTAGAGACGTCGCGTACCTTCGCCCGTACCAATGCCAGCATTCAACCAGCTTGGGTTGTTGCTCTGGGGCGACACCTTTGTCGATACTCTCACTTG
>JAAZXX010000702.1 GCA_014239995.1 Verrucomicrobiia bacterium | reverse complement strand
GGATGATGAATGGATGCGCAAGCGACATGCCAAGACGAGCCATCGCGCACCCGTCAGTGTTTATGAAGTCCATCTGGGTTCCTGGAGACGTGATCCCGAGAATCCCGCCCGACATTTGTCCTACAGGGAAATCGCCCCAATGCTCGTTGATTACGTGTTGGAAACCGGGTTCACGCACGTGGAGCTGTTACCTGTCATGGAACATCCCTTCTATGGCTCATGGGGCTACCAGCTGACCGGTTTTTTTGCTCCCTCCAGCCGTTATGGAACCCCTGATGACTTCGCTTACCTTGTTGACTTGTTTCACCAGAATAACATCGGGGTTATCCTGGACTGGGTACCTTCCCATTTTCCCAGCGATGCTCACGGGCTGGCCTTCTTTGATGGTACACACCTTTATGAACATGAAGACCCACGACAGGGTTATCATCCGGACTGGAAAAGCTACATTTTCAATTACGGGCGACATGAGGTGAGGAGTTTCCTGATCAGCAGCGCTTTCTACTGGCTTGATCGATTTCACATTGATGGACTTCGCGTAGATGCAGTGGCATCCATGCTCTATTTGGATTATTCCAGAGAAGCTGGAGAATGGATTCCCAACCAGCATGGTGGCAATGAGAACCTCGAGGCGATCACGTTTCTGAAACGTCTTAACGAGGAGGTCTACCAGCACTTTCCAGGCGTACAGATGATTGCGGAGGAGTCCACCGCATGGCCAAAGGTTTCTCGTCCACTCTATCTGGGTGGGCTTGGTTTTGGCTACAAGTGGGATATGGGGTGGATGCATGATTCACTGAGTTTTAGCGGCAAGGATGCTGTTTACCGGAAGCATCATCACCATCAACTGACCTTCAGGGGGCTTTATGCGTTTGCAGAGAATTACATGCTTCCGCTGTCTCATGACGAAGTGGTGCATGGCAAGGGTTCCTTGATCGAAAAAATGCCCGGAGATAACTGGCAAAAATTTGCCAACTTAAGACTTCTTTTTGGCAACATGTTTGCGCAACCAGCAAAGAAGCTCTTATTTATGGGAGGTGAATTTGCCCAGTGGCAGGAGTGGAACCACGATGCAAGCCTCGACTGGCATCTTCTTGAACATGCCAAGCACCGCGGCATGCAACAATGGATTCGTGACCTCAACCATACCTATCGAAAGGAAAAAGCACTGCATGTATCCGACTGCGAACCGGAGGGGTTTTCATGGTTGGACTGTGATAATGCCGATGAGAGCATCATCAGTTGGGAACGGATCGATCCAGAATCCGGGGAAATGATCGTCGCCATTTTTAATTACACGCCTGTTGCGCGCAAGAACTACCGCGTGGGTGTCAAAAAAAGCGGCTGCTGGCATGAACTACTCAACAGCGACGCTCCAGATTATGGCGGTAGCGGGGTAGGAAACCTTGGCGGTGTGAGGACTGCGGATTTTGGCTGGCACTGGCGCCCCTATTGCATCACGATCGCCCTTCCCCCATTGGCCGCCGTGTTTTTCAAACACCAGACTGGGGTGGAGAACACCACCAACACCGCCTGAAAAATCGTTCTCAATCTTCCAGAATCGCGAAATCAGGGATCCGCCGTAATACGCTGCCAATTAATGCCTTGGGACTTCGCATACTTCTCAAAAGCGCGTTCATTCTGCATGATCACGGCACGCACCACGCTGGAATCGTCTGCGTGACCAAGATCCACGATGGAGTCTGGGATGATATCAACTTCCCTGTGAGCGTATGTCAGAGCGAACACGGCCTCTGCCATGGCAAAATAGGGCATTTCCTTGTAGACACCCTCGTAACAGTCTTCAACAACATCAGCAAGGAATTCAAGCTGGTCCACTAGATGAGGGAATCTCGGTGCTTCAATTTGCGTAAATTCCGCTTTCCAGACGGGAACCTGACGGATCACGTGCTCCACCACCGCTGGGGTGATGAGAGATGCACCGTTGTTTACAAACCTTACAAATTCTGCCATGAGGCAATACTAATGAAGGCTTCCATTCAAAGTAAACCGCATTTTCATGCATCTTCCCTTTTGGAGCTTTTTGTCCTGATCCGACGGATGGCCCATTGGGCATGTTCGGCAATGAGCGGTTCGACATCTGCCGCTCTCTTTTGAAGCAAGGGGAGAGCACGGGTGTCACCGACATTGCCCAAGGCAACGCAAACGTTACGCAGCAGTCCACGGCGTTTGGTTCTCATGATCGGTGTGTTGGCAAATTTTTGTTTGAAGGCTGCCTGGTCCATGGCCAGCAGGTCCATGAGTTCAGGTGTCTGGAGATCGCTGCGCTGCACCTGCTGCATCAAGCGACCTTCTCTGGCAAACCGATTCCACGGGCAAACAGTCAGGCAATCATCACATCCAAATATCCTGTTGCCAATCTG
>JAAZXX010000701.1 GCA_014239995.1 Verrucomicrobiia bacterium | reverse complement strand
CCAAGGCCATTTTGTGTTTCAAGCTGCAGGTCGTATTCTGCGAAGTTACCATAGAGGTCGGTGCATATCGCTGGATCCTCGAAGCAATCTGTCAATGGGTCCTGGCCTGCCAGCGGATGTTCTCCACCCCTGAGAATGGCCATTTCCACGCGAGATACATGGATGCCGGAGGTTTCAAAAAAGAGCCGTGGGCCACCGGTGAATGCACCGGTTTTGATGCCGGAAAGATTGACGTCGGGCACCCGGAAGGCAATTTTTCTCCATTCGCCTGAACCTTCCGTATGCCAAAGCTTGTCGGGAGAGAACACATCCATGCCCCCTTGTGCGTCCGTGGCAAAAGCTTCGGGTCCAAAGAGTGAACCGGTGAGTTCGGGATCATCGTAATACTCAACACACACCTTCATGACCACCGGATCATTGCATGGTTTGCCCAGGTATTCATCGGTGATTCCAAAATTCATATACTGGCCGTCTGCAACTGCAGCGCGTCGTTTATCGTTTGCGGGCCCGATGTTGTTGGCAAAAGTCACGGACTGATCGCCGTTGTCGAGGAGTTCAAGGTGATTGCCTGATGCATGGGTGATATCATACCAAACATGATTCGTTTCAGGTGGTGGTGCGCAGAAATCCTTGTCCTCGAACCGGTTGATTTGATCGGGTTCTCCAAAGGCTCCTTCTTTGCCAAATGCCACGACACGCACGGTCAAGCCGGCGACGTTTTGAAAACGGATGGTGCCGCCATTGACACCGCCAGCACTAATGTTGCCTTGAGCATTTTCGGCAGGCTGGTCAATGAACCTGCCCCCATCAGGACGCGTGCCATTTTCAATTCGAAAAAGTGCCCAGTTCCACTTCCCGTTGTTGGCTTCGACCGGCAGGGAACCTCCAAGGACATCGTTCAGGTTCCCCTCTGGCCCACCAGGAAGTGTTCCCGCTAAAAAATTAAAATTTCTCGGCGTTCCATCCGCTGCCAGGATCGAGCCGTCACCATAGAATTGGATCAAGATATCCACCACAGGATCATCCCCCCAATCGAAATAAAAGGCATCGGCAATATTAAGATAGGCACCAATAGTTCGCGTGCCACTGAACCCGCCTATGACGACCCTGCGCGTGGCCTGATCACCTCCGCTCAAGACCTGTAAATCACCCTCGAACCATTGATTCCCGACCGGTTCAAAGGTCGCATCCGGATCCGTGACAACATAGTGGACTTCCTTGGAGGGATCGACTGTCGCGGGCCAGTTTTCAGGTGAAAAGGGGCCTTCCTGGGCCAAGGTGCCAATGACTCCAAGGAGGAGAAACATGGATACGTTCAAGGAGATTTTCTTCATGGTATGGATAACTTTCGTTGTTGATGGAGATAAACTTCTCCTGGAGCACTCTGGATACTTGAACCATTGGCGCAATCCGGCTAAAAGTAAAGCAGCAATCAACCATCGCCGCGACAAACAGACCATCCTCGCAAGAGCCCGATTCAACCTTATCCTCGGACTCGTTTTTCTGCTCGCGCACCTTGATGCGGAGGCTGGTAGCATCCTGTTCAACGACCCACCTGGCAACCTGGTTTATTTGGAAGCCGGAGTCACGGATTCAATACCCACCTGGACGACCAGTGATCGAATCGTGATGACTCCTTATTTTTACTGGTACGATGTCTGGACTCAGGCGCACCTTTTGAATCCCGACCACTCCGACGCGCTCACAACCCACCCGGTCACCTTGAGCGGTTTTTCCTATAAATCCATGCAGTGGCACAAAACCCAGTTGCGCGATATGGAGGCTGCCGGAATCGATGTGGTGCTTCCGGTATACTGGGGTGATCCGTCACAACTTGCCGAAACAGGGACTTCGCATTGGAGTTACGCAGGTATTCCGCCTTTGCTTGTCGCACGTGAGGAACTCCTCAAGGAGGGGCGATCACCACCCCGCATCGGCATGTTTTACGACACGACCACCCTTGAACGTAATGCATGGAACGAACACGTGGATCTCACCACCCCTCGGGGCCAGGCATGGTATTATGAATCGATCCGAGATTACTTTTCCCTCGTGCCACCCCAGCATTGGGCCATGATCAACCATTGCCCCATCATTTTTACCTGGGTAGCCACTTGGGCCAAGGCCTACGATCAAGTCCATGTTTCTGAGGCCAAACGAAGATTCGCTGAAGATTTCGGGGGTCGTCCCTTTTATCTCATCAAAGAGAGGTCATGGAATGTAGAAGCAGATGATGTTTATGCCTGGGGCGGTGCATTTGGACTCAAACCGCTGAGTGTTGCATCCATCGGTCCTGGTTATGATCACTCGAATGTGCCGGACAGGCCCCCTTTTACGATCGATCGAGAAGCCGGTGCCTTTTTTGAACGTAACTGGGAGAGACTGCTT
>JAAZXX010000700.1 GCA_014239995.1 Verrucomicrobiia bacterium | reverse complement strand
CCCATGACTAACTTCCGCAGACTGCAGCTCTTCACCAGAACTATCCTTGGGCTGTTCTGTAATTAGACTCGAAGAGACCGATGCGCCAAACATTTCACCCGTCATGGTATCGATTACCTGTGAGTCGCTAAGGGCTGAAGCGAATATCGCGAATTCATCAAAATGACCTTCCAAGCCGTCAACTGCATTAAGGTCACCTAAAACATTAATGGCGGTAAAATCTGAAGGCAGCGGCTTTAAGCCATCATCGTCTGCCAGAAGTTCCCCGTTTACATATATTTTTTTGTTACTCTTGTCTTTAACAAAAGCATAGTGATTCCAAGCCCCGTAGGTGCCGTCAAATGCCGCTGTAACACTTTGGTTTGCCGTATCCCAAGAAATGTCACCGCCCGATACCGGGACCTTTGCTGAAGCGCCATTATTGTTTACAGTACCGAATGAAACCCCATGAAAGGCACTGCTGTAATTCTCTTGTCCCGGGTTAACATTTTTAGCCCAAAATGTGAACGTAACAGCATCAACAGTACTTGCCAGGTTTAAGATCTCCCCATACTCAATCCGCAAGCCATTGCCACCTGTTGTATCTGGATCATTGGTGGAATCCAGACCGCTTCCCCTGATCCCTGCACCGCTGTTAATGGTGGCCCAAGCCGTCAGCTTCCCTTCAATGTTCCTCACACTATCGTATATTTTTCCGTCCTCCTCCTTATCAAAGTCAAAGTAGGCCAGCATATTCAACCCTTCGGGATCAACCGCCTCCTCGATGAAAAAGGACCAGTCGACTTTCCTGGAGTTACCGACTGAATCTCCAAACTCCACTGAGGCTTTAATTTCTCCCATACTGGTTGGTACATGAACAATTTTCTTCAACCCATCTTCCTCAGCTATTTCAAATGCCACGGGTTCACCGTTGATGGAAAACTTTACAGAATCCGACACCAAAGTTCCAAGGGAACCGTCATTAATATGAAGTTCAACACTCATGTTGGTGGTAAAACCTCCTGCACTCGGCACGACATCAACAACTGAAACTCGCCCAGTGGAGATAATCTCAGCCGTGGACTCGTCGTTCACAGCTCCGAGAGGGACATACGCCTTTAGCGCACCTGCTTCGTCGGGATCATTGACAAGTATTTTATTGCCATCGACCACAGAAAAGAGTTCTACATTTGCCGCCCCTGTGCCTTCCCACCAAAGAAGCTTGAAAGGATAAAGCCCTGCTTTTTCAATATAAATAGTGAACAAGGTTTCTCCAGTAGTTTGACGAACAGCAACTTCCTTTGGGTATAATTCATCGTAATCAGCCTGAAAGGTAGCCCTGAAACCGTCATCAGAGTTTACGCCCAAAGTTGTGCGTCCCACTGGCAAATCCAAAAGGGTTATGAACGCAGTCACAATCCCGTCATCCGAGCCCTGCCAACCGGGTATCCCAGGAATGAGCTGATCCTCCTTGCCACCCGTGGCATTAAAGGCACCCGCATCGGCGGGAGCATCTTGGCTGAGGTTCACAGTTTGAATAATTTCCGGATAATAACTCCATTCCTCAACGGAATCTATGTCTGCCTCATTCAGGTAAAACGCCCCGTCTGGATCCAAAAGTTTACCGTTAAATTGAGTCAGTGCCTTTCTCCAAGCGTTGTCGTGAAGGTGGGTTCCCGAGTCGGATTGCGAATTGGATATTTGGGTAACATAGGCCAGAATCCCAGGGTCGCCCTTGATGGAATCATCGGTCGCATAAACGCCACCCACCGCAGTATAGGGAGGAACAACAACCCTAAACGAAGCTTCAATTGTTTCTCCGGTTGAATCTTTCATTGAAACCTCAAGTTTATGCCCAGGGCTGATCGATACCGTAACTCCCTGGTCCAGATAAGGTTTAATTTTCATGCCATCATCCTGACTGATCATGAAATGAGGCCCTTCCTCATAAAAGAGAGTTCTACCTGTCCCCATCACGATAGGGGCTCCTGGACGGTTATTGGCCACAATACTTGCTACTGCCCCTGCCTCAAATGCATACTGTGCCTTACGATCAACATAAGTCGCTCCTCGGTCGCAGAGCGCAATGTTTCCAGCCACATCAGCCGCATTTTTTAGAGGCACATCAGCTACAGCCGGATCTGTATAGACCACCTTTCCTTCGATTGCTTCGGGCAAGTTGGCAACGGTGATGGCATGGTTGGAGTCCACCTTATATAGGGATGTTACCGCCTCGGGCGGTGAGGTAATGGTAACATAGTTCGGATCAGCCATCGGCAGAGGTGTACCAGGCTTGTAAACAAGCTCAGTAACCCCACCTGTCTTGCTATAATCAGCCGCCACATCTTTCCCGTTAATTCTAATGGATTATTTACGATATAGTCAGGTTTTGCTTTTTTTAATTCAACGCCTG
>JAAZXX010000006.1 GCA_014239995.1 Verrucomicrobiia bacterium | reverse complement strand
ATCACCGCGTGATCTTCAACAACGATATGACCTGCCAATGTAGCCCCGTTGGACATAATAATATGGTTCCCAAGTTGCACATCATGAGCCACGTGAGCATAAGCAAGGAGATGGTTATCCGACCCAATAACTGTCTTGTTTCCAGCACTGGTGGCACTGTGGACAGTGACATTTTCGCGAATGGTATTACGATCTCCCACCTGAGTACAGGTCTTTCCCCCCTCCCATTTGAGGTCCTGTGTCCTCAGACCAATGGTCGCGAAGGGGAAAATTTCATTCCCTTGCCCCATCGATGTATGTCCATCTACAACGACATGGGAATGAAGGCGGTTCCCCTGCCCGAGGCTCACATGCTCACCAATCACGCAGAAGGGGCCTATCTCACAATCTGAACCGATTTCGGCAGATGGATGAATGATGGCTGAAGGGTGAATCATTGTCGTTTGTTTCCTTCCAATCAGGCCTTGGCCATCATGAATGTCACAACCCCTTCACTGACGACATCGCCATCTACGGAGCAGACTCCCTTGGCTTTCCCTATTTTCCCACGCGTCTTTATTACTTCCACATCAATCACCAGGGTATCACCAGGAAGCACCGGCTTGCGCCATTTGACGGAATCCGCCGCCATAAAATAAGCAATCTTGCCCCAGTTCTCTGGTTTATTCAGTGTGAGAATACCCGCAGCCTGAGCGATGGCCTCCAGTTGCAGTACACCAGGCATGATGGGATGCCCTGGAAAATGTCCCTCAAAAAACGGTTCATTGATACTCACACATTTAACAGCCTGTATTTTGTTTCCACCCATTTTGGCCACTCGATCGATCATCAGGAACGGATACCGGTGCGGCAGGATCTTCATGATATCCTTTACATTCAACGATGTCGCGTCCTGTGGAATTGGAGCGGGCAATTCCTTACCTGGCTCCAGCATGGCCTTGCTCTCGGGTTTAGGAGGACTGAATGTCTGCGTGGCAACCTTGGGTTTACCACCAATCAGTGCCAGCTGTCTGGCCAATTCACAGTTGACCTTGTGACTGGGCCGAATCGCGATGATATGTGCCTGAATGGGGCGACCGATCAAGTAAAGATCACCAATCAAATCGAGGATCTTATGACGGACAAATTCATCTGCATAACGCAAGGGTTCATTGGTCAGCACGACGTCATCACGGATAATCACCGCATTTTCAAGGCTACCTCCCTTGATCAGACCATTCTTGATCAAAAATTCAATCTCTTCATAAAAACAAAAGGTGCGCGCCTTGGAAATTTCCGTTTCCCATGTTTCTGGATCGATGGTGGTGGAATAATACTGGGTGAACTCTCCCTTTGCATCTGAGCTGGTGCAGCTGATCTTGAATCCATCATAGGGAAACACAGAGAGGATGGAATCCCCGACCTGAACCCCCATGGGCTCGAGAATTTTCAGAGGTTCCCGGTTTTCTGCCTGAAGTGAAACGCCTGCTTTACGAACCATTTCACAGCATTCACGCGCACTTCCATCACCAATGGGGGATTCATTGGCATCCAACTCAACAATGGCATTGTCAATGCCCATACCTGAAAATGTTGAAAGCATATGCTCGATGGTATGCAATTTGATATTCCCCTTTGAGAGGGTCGTGGACCGGGTGGTATCGCTGACATTTTCAATCCTTGCTGCAATTTCAGGGCTTCCCTCCAGGTCGACGCGACGAAATACAATCCCTGTATTCACGGGAGCAGGAAGTATTTTAACGGTCACTTTGTGGCCGCTATGAAGACCCGTTCCCGAGAACTCAACCGATTCACTGAGTGTCTGTTGCTGGTGCACGTTTTTATTTAACAGTCAACGGTCCTTTTAAGCAAGCCAGAGACCCCCGGGTTGCAAGACGTTTAAGGCGGACCCTGCGGGTCCGCCTTAAACGTAAATAATATCAATCAGAGATATCCTCTGAATGCCCCTTTTATGCCTCTGACTCAGGGGTGTCCTTGGGGGAATCTTCCCCACCTTCCTCATCACCCTTGCCTTCCATCATCTGGTCGCGCTCCTCCATTGCAACCTTCCGAGAAAGTTTGACCCGCCCCTTGTCATCGATGCCAATCACTTTAACCCATATCTCGTCGCCCATTTTCACGATATCTTCCGTCCGCTTCACACGGAAATTCGCAAGCTCGCTAATATGACAAAGTCCATCCTGGCCTGGAAGCACTTCAACAAATGCACCAAATTCCTTGATGGAAACGACTTTGCCTCGGTATGTCTTATCAAGTTCAATCTCAGCGGTGATACCATCAATTTCCTGCATGGCGATGGTCAGTCCTTCTTCTGAGACAGAATAGACCTTCACGGATCCATCATCCTCGATGTTGATTTCGCAACCGGACTCCTCAACGATACGCTTGATGTTCTTGCCACCAGGGCCAATCAGCGCACCGATTTTATCAGGATTGACACGGACCGTGGTAATACGTGGAGCGTATTTACTGAATTCCTTGCGGGGCTCCGCAAGGATCAGGGCCATTTTTTCAAGCACAGCGAAGCGGGCATCCTTAGCCTTTTCCAAGGCTTCCTGCATGATACCCAAGGGAAGTCCCTTCAACTTGAGATCGAGCTGAAAGCCGGTAATACCATCCGCACTACCTGCGATCTTGCAATCCATGTCACAGAAAGCATCCTCCCAGCCAATGATATCGGTCAGGATCTGATAGCGATCAATATTGTCATCAGTATCGGTCTCAGTACAGATACCGATGCTGATACCGGCCGCAGGAGACTTCAGGGGAACGCCGGCATCCATGAGTGCGAGGGAACCACTGCAAACGGTGGCCATGGACGAAGAACCATTGTATTCCAACACCTCGCTGACAATACGAACGGCGTAAGGAAAAGACTCGCGAGGAAACAAAGGTGCGAGGGAGCGCTCTGCGAGGGCACCATGACCAATTTCACGTCGCCCCGGCCCCATGATCCTTCCCGTCTCACCGACAGAGAAATTGGGGAAATTATAATGCAGGATGAACTGTTTTTCCTCCTCACCGCCCGCGTAGGCATCAAAGGACTGTGCATCATCCAGAGTGCCCATGGTGGCCGAGGCAAGAGCCTGGGTTTCACCACGCGTGAAGAGGGCCGATCCATGCGCGCGCGGCAACAAGCCGACTTCCGCATCGATCTGCCGGATGTCATAGAAATCACGACCGTCAAGACGCTTCGAGTCGTCGAGAATGAGCTTACGTACAGCTTCTTTCTGAATTTTGTAAAAAACCTCAGAAAGCACACCGTCACTGACCACTTCTTCCCCAAATTTTTCAACCAGCTTTTCTCCGGCTTCTTTTTTGACTGCTTTCCAACCAGCCTCACGCTCCTTTTTAGCCGCGATGGTAAGGGTGGGAATTACTTTATCAGCAATCAGGTCGCGGGCCTCAGCTGTTACCTCATCAGGAACCTGCAAGGTCACTACTTCCCGCTTGGTCTTGCCAATGGACTCGCGCCAGGTGTTTTGAGCTTCGATCATGGGCTGGCAAGCTTCCTGGCCAAACCTGAGGGCAGCCATGAAGTCCTCGTCCGTGATCTCATCAGCACTTCCCTCGAACATGACCACATCACTCGCATTGCCAACATAAATCAGGTCCAAGTCGCTTTCCTCGCGCTCGAGGTGCGTTGGATTGGCAACAAAAGCTCCATCGACACGCCCCACGCGCACGGCACCCAGTGGACCCGCCCAGGGGATATCACTGATGGTGAGGGCAACGGAAGCCCCGAGAATACTCATGATATCAGGATCGTTTTCCCCATCGGCACTGAGAAGCATCGTCTGGACCTGAACTTCATTGAACCAACCTTTAGGGAAAAGGGGACGAATGGGGCGATCAGTTAGTCTACAGGTAAGAATTTCCTTCTCACTGGGACGACCCTCGCGTTTGAAATACCCCCCGGGAAACTTACCGGCAGCAGAGGCCTTTTCACGGTAATCCACGGTGAGAGGGAAGAATCCCTGCCCCGGACGGGCATCCGAGGACGCGACAGTAGCTACCAGGATAATGGTTTCACCCATCTGGACGGTGACAGCACCATCTGCTTGACGGGCCATTTTTCCGGTTTCAAGGATAATTTCCTTGTCACCGACCTTGATTGTTGTTTTTTCAGACATAATAAACGGCGATGGAACGCTGAAGGAGCGTATCCAATCTTTGCTATGCCCATTGGTCCTGAGGAACTTCGTTCAGGAGCTTTTACAGGCTCCTGAACGAAATTTCCCTGGCCCAACGGGTAATGGGTTCAATGTTTCTGAAGCGTTATGTTTCCAGGCATCGACAAGGGACTCGGGAACGCTTCTTTTCACAAGCCAAGAAAGGCGTACGAAGCACGCCTTCCTGTCGACACAATTAAAATGTAGGCCGGAAGGGAATATTCCGGCAAGAAGGACTCACCGACGCAGATTTAGCGACTTGGTCAGGGCAACATATCGCTGATGATCGGTCTTGTTGATATAGTCCAAAAGTCGACGACGCTTGGAGACCATCATCAACAGGCCGCGACGGCTGCTGATATCTTTCTTGTTGATCTTGAGATGCTCAGTCAACGAGAGGATTTTCTTTGTCAGAATAGCAGCCTGCACGTCTGCAGAACCAGTGTCCTTGTCGTGTCTACGATGGGTTTCGATTGTCTTCGATTTTGCTTCCATACAACTTCTTTGGCAAATGCCTCTAAAAATTACAGGCAGCGCAGTGTAGATCTCTGGGAGACCCTGTAAAGAAATTTTCGTGAATATTTCCTTTACCATCAAGGCGGCCGGGAAGGAGAATACGATAAAACGGGCATAAGACAACTTCAAAAATGGCTACATCCAGCGAACTTACCCTGAGCGTCCGCCTTTTCCTGAAGGCCTACAGGTGGCGCAAAATCGCCCCTACCCCATGGGCAACTCTTCAAAAGCCCCTGGCTCAGTGCAATCTCGCATTGGGATCAAGTGCTGGATTCGTTTTGCCAAGCCAGGAGCCATTTGATGATCATTACAAAGGTGGAGACCCTTCCTGCCGATGGATTCCTACTGAAACCAGCACTTCGGATCTCATCGAGACCCATCGCTCGAAGTCCTTTGACCATGATGGGCTCCAGACGGATCCAAACCTCGGCCTCCCACTGAATCGAATGCGCACCCTGAAGGAGAACGGATTTATTGGCAGCCTGAATCATCGTCATGTCTCATTCATGGGGTCCATCACCGCTCCAGGAAAGTTCACAGCCAAAACGGCCCCTGCCTTCGCGCAATCATTGGTTGAGGATGACGTGGACATCGCCTTGTTAGTGCCCGTCTGACCGATGTGTAACCAGACCGTGAGTCTGGCGGCAGCAGCGCTGGAGACACGAGGTATCGCAACCGTGGTCCTTCAGTTCATGAAGGATATTGCCCTCAAAGTAGGCCCTCCACGGGCGCTACTGGTGCCTTACCCACACGGATTTGCCCTAGGAAGACCGCTCGATGCAGCAGGACAGATAAAGGTTTTGAAAGCCGCACTCTCGCTACTTGAAAGGAAGGATCTCAACCCTCCCCATTTGGAAACCTACATGGAACCGCTCAAATAAACGCATGAAACGCGTCTTTCATGCCTGGCCAGGGATCATCACCCAGCAGGAAAGGCTGCAGAAGAGACTTCCAGCATGGGCATCAGGGCAGGAATGCTGCATTCACGCAATTTTTGGGGGGCTGCCCCGTCAACACCCGCCTCAATTCCATGGCTGCTTTCTGCCGCATTTCAACCAGACCTGTGTCGGAGTAAAAGGCGGTGTGAGGGGTGATCAGCAAGTTGACAGGAGGACGTCGGCTGGCCTTCCAGAGCTGGATGATGGGCATGTCATCCCGTGCCGGTTCTTCCGCAAGGACATCAATACCCGCACCTGCTATCTCACCCTGCTCAAGCGCAGATGCAAGAGCCTTGGTATCCACCACAGCACCCCGTGCCGTGTTGACGAGGATGGATGAGGGTTTCATCAAGGTCAGGGCATTTGCATCGATCATTCCACGCGTTTCCTCTGTCAAAGGGGTATGCATGGAAACCACATCGCTGGTACGAAGCAAGGCCTCAAGATCAACCATTTCAACCCCCAGAAGCTTGTCGGTCCCAGCTCGGATATAAGGATCATAGGCCTGCACTTCCATTTTCAAACCCTTGGCCCGAAGTGCTGTAGCTCCCCCTATCCTACCAAGCCCGATGATCCCCATTTTGGCACCCGCTACACGAAAAATGGGCTGCACAGCTCGCATGTCCCAAGGTTCAAGTGACTCGCGCAGGATACGCTCGGCCTTGATCAGTCCACGATTACAAGCAAGTGCCATGGCAATGGCATGATCCGCAACCTCGTCTACTCCATAGTCTGGAACGTTACAGACGTAAATACCACGCTCACCTGCTGCCCTGCAGTCGATATTATCAAAACCCACCCCGCATCGCACCACTGCCTTGCATCGGTCCAGCTCTGCCACAATGGCACGGGTCATGGAAACTTCATGGCAAAGAATGATACCATCCACACCGTTGAGTTTACCGCAGAGGTCTTCGGTTTTTTTCGCCAGAAAGCATTCCACATCGGCCACTCCCTCAAGGACCCCGGATTCGATGGATGCGGGTGGGGCAAGATAATCCGTGATAACAACACGCTTCATGGGTGAAATCCTGCCCAAGAGAATAAAGTTTGGCAATGCGAGATCCTGCAATGAGATCTTCCAGTAGTCAGAGAGCATCGAAAAAGAAGAATCACCTCCTGCAGTCCTGGATCCGTGATGTCAGGAAACAGGGAGTGTCGACGTTTTGGATTGAAGTAGTCGAATGGTCATCAGACTCATTCAGGTTACGAATCAACATTGCTGATGTGTGGCCGGGCTCGCATTGCGAAACGCTCACCCGAGCAATCCATGACACCTCGGCGAAAGGTTGCTCGCGATATGTCTTGACCCGCTAATCGGGACTCCTAGCATGGGCGGCAGATTTGATGATGAAGGATGCGATCTTAACACTTCAGGATGGAACAATCTTTCGCGGGAAGGCGTTTGGTGCAACGACCTCTCTGTGTGGTGAGGTATGCTTCAACACGTCCATGACTGGTTACCAAGAGATTCTGACAGATCCTTCTTACAAGGCCCAGATCGTCACCATGACGTATCCGCTGATCGGAAATTACGGCATCAACACCCGGGACATCGAATCCTACAAACCTCATTTGTCCGGTTTTGTGGTAAGAGAACTTTCGCCCACTGTCAGCAACTGGCGGGCTGATACCGACTTGGACACATACCTCAAGGCCAACGGCGTCCCTGGCATACAAGGCATCGACACACGTGCCCTGACCAAACGACTACGCGTCGAGGGAGCCATGAACGGATTCCTTTCCACTGAAGATGTCTCCGACGAGGAAGCCATAAAAAAAGCGAGTTCCTGGCCAGGACTGACCGGAGTGGATTACGTCAAAAGGGTCACCCACCAAAAGGATTTCACATGGGATGAGGACGAAACCATGAGTCCTGCCTTCCGGTTAATACACGGAAATGAGTCAGGTGACCCCAGAAATGCCTCCAAACCACTGCCCACCGCCGACATCAACATCGTGGCGATGGACTTCGGGATCAAATACAACATACTGCGCCGTTTACGACAGACTGGATTTCGAACGCATGTCGTGCCGGCCAATACCAGTGCTGCGGAGATTAAGGATTTGAATCCCCAAGGTGTCTTCCTATCCAATGGCCCGGGGGATCCCTCGGCAGTGGATTATGCGATCCAGACGGTCACCGAATTGGCAGACCACGGGTTTCCCATGTTTGGTATCTGCCTGGGACACCAGATCATGGGACAAGCACTCGGAGGCAAAACCTTTAAGATGAAATTCGGACACCGTGGCGGCAATCAACCCGTCAAGGACCTCGAGACGGGCCTGGTTGAGATTACCTCACAGAACCATGGGTTCGCCTTGGATACCAAAAGCATGCCCGCTGAGGTGAAAGTTGATCGCATCAACCTGAACGACAACACCGTCGAAGGCTTACATCACAAAAACAAGCCCATGTTCAGCGTGCAATACCACCCTGAAGCATCGCCTGGACCTCACGATGCGTCATCGTTATTTCAAAGATTCCGGGACATGATTGCCGGCATAGGAAGCTAATGAAATCACCACATAACCCACAAAACGGTTTGACTTGCGAAGTCCACTGCGGATAAAGTCGCTATCAACTACACCGGATATGGCCAAACTTGTCGTTATAAGCGAAGGATTTACAGGGAAAACGTTGGAGCTGAAGGCGGACAAAGTCACTATTGGCCGTTCTGAGGACAACGGCTTTCAGATCCCTGAGGGTTCGGTGTCGAGCCACCACTGCGAGCTTAAGCTCAAGGATGATGCTGTGACTATCACAGACTTGGGTTCCACCAACGGAACGTTCATCAACGACAAGAAAATCGAGGCAGGCACCTTGAAAAAGGGTGAAGTGCTTCGATTGGGCTCCATTGAGCTGAGATTTGCTGGAGACAAAGCCGCCGCCAGTGGGAAAGTCGCCACCAAGACTGTCACACTGCCTCAAGGAGGAGTGAAGCTGGATGATCTGGAGAAAGGCTCCCTATCCGCTCCTGCGGACAAGGCCTTTGCCAAGAAAAGCAACAAGGCAAACAAGGTTTTTATAGGAATGGGAATCTTGGCCGCCATCATCCTGGTTGCTGCACTCGCCTACGCACTGACACAACTAAAAGGATAGCAGGTCCTTGAGGTGGAGATTGATCGCATTAAAGGGATTCCAGGCAAACCCAAGGGAGTATGGTTTCGGGGCCTGTTTGATAATCCATGATTTCATGGAATCATCCTGGCCAGCCAGGCATGGGGGCTGATGGCAGGAAATGGATACGGGCTGAACATCTTGATGGTGAGGAATTATTCATGTCATGCCCATTATCTTGCACTTCTTTTACTGAATCACCATTCCCTTCAAAAGTGCCTCTGTTGACTTCACTTTCAATTTAACCAGCTACAATTTTTATGATTGGCATGTGTTGGGCACCACCAGGAGCTTTGTGATTTTCACAATGCGTTTTCGTAAAATGTGCCTTTGGCATTCCATGCTTAAAAAACAGGTAGGCAAGCCATGCAGAGTATCAAGGTCGAGAACACGCCAATGAATCATCACTAATATTTCGAATATGTTAAAATTCGTCGCAATAACGATTCTATCCTTATGCAATGGGTACACGAAATCCGAAACTTATTCGGAGATTTCCGCAACTGCTACAGAGCGCTCGGACTTGGCTCTCGCAGAATTCGCCAAAGACTTTCCAGGAATCAGCGCTACCGTCTTCGTAGGACGCGATCAAGTATGGTCAACGCAGCACGGCTTTGCAGATTTGGCCACCGAAACGCGTTTATCCGAAAATACGCGCATCAACATATACTCGACATCAAAAGCGCTCATTGGGTTTGCCTTTGCCCGACTGGTCAACGACGGCGTCATCAGCCTGGACCTATCAGTGGAAGAACTCGCGCCCGATCTGCCGGAACACTTTCATCCGATACGCATTCGCGATCTCCTATCTCACACTAGCGGCATACGTCACTACAACTCGCCTCAAGATTGGCTGGCATTCGCCCAACTCCACTGCAAAAACCCTGCTGAAGCGATTGGGTATTTTGGAAGCGACGCCCTATTGCATGAGCCTGGTCGCAACACGACATACTCAACCTTCGCCTTTGTCTTAGCCAGCGAGCTGCTTTTGCGAATAACCGGAGAAGAGAAATTCGAGGATGCGCTCAACCACACCCTAGGCCCCTGGGCAAACTTCCAGCTCGACCAGATCGATGCAAACAAAGCCAGCATGTATATTAAAGTCGGCAGATTGGCCCAATCTCCTCCCAATACCACTCCAGATGATATCGTACCACTGCCTTCCATCAGCGCTGAATGCAAATTTGGTGGGGGCGGCTTAATCTCTACTTCGAGCGAATTGGCTCGGGCTGGAGCTGCACTTTGCCTAGGAGAAATCATTCCAATGGAAAAGCTTTCCGAAGGACTTCAACCGTGGTCCGATGTCACAAGCGTCATTTACGGTGGAGCGATTGGCCATCACAATACTCCAAACGCCGCATACCATTCGTATTCACTGAGTGGAGGCGCTCCAGGAGGAAGAAGCTATTTGCTGGCACTCATTGAGCCTCAAATATCCGTAGCAATCGCCGGAAATATAGAAGGACCAAACATGTCCGATCTCGCTTGGAAAATAGGCGAGTCATGGCTCGAGCTTCAGGCACAAAACTCCAACTCTGCTGAGTGAGCATCATTCTCATAAACAGCGAGAGATGACATGGAAGCGATTATCAGACGTGACAAAGCATAGCTCATTAGTTTCGACAAAAACAGCTGTAGAAGCATCGAACAAAATGCTCCACCGAATGCGGGCCCTGCCACGCAGTTTGGCAATTCGGAAGTCACGGAGGGGCCGCGTCGGTGAGCTGATCGTTCGCTTCAAAAACACGCACATGCCTCGAACCACTCGAACCCTAGCCGTCATTTTTTCGAGCATTTTTGTGGTGGTGTCGTCCTGGGCCGACGACTCGACCCCGTTTCCGCTCTGGAAGCCGGGGGTGCCGTTGTTAGCGGCTGAGGATTTGCCCGAGCTCGGTGACGTTGATTTCCATGTCATCAAGAAATGGGATAAGAAGTCTGACGGATACACCTTCCTACACGGTGCTGGACTCACCCACCATCGTGGAAAACTATACGCATCGTTTGGTCACAACAAGGGCTCCGAGAACACGGTCACGGAGGAAGCGCAATATCGAGTCAGTGAGGATGAGGGCAAGACATGGGGCCCTCTCGAAGTGTTGGATGCTGGAGAAGAAGCGGATCTCGCTGTTAGCCACGGGGTATTCCTCTCGCACGAAGGTGCCCTTTGGGCGTTCCATGGCTCCTATCATGGCAAGATGACGCGCGTTCACACGCGGGCATACCGCCTCGATGAGAAGACAGGCAAGTGGGATAAACACGGAGTTATCTTGGGAGATGGCTTCTGGCCAATGAACCAACCAATGAGGATGAGCGACGGGAACTGGATCATGCCCGGATTTGTCGCGGGGCCCTACTCGAGCAAGGGCGTCTTCCCCGCCGCAGTGGCGATCAGCCATGGCAACGACTTCACGAAGTGGGATCTCGTGACGATCCCCGTTGCAAAGACAGTCAAGCGTATGTGGGGTGAATCGGCAATCTTCGTGGACGGGAAGACAATCTACAACATCGCTCGTTACGGCGGCGGCGCGGTGGCACTGGTCGCGAAGAGTAAGGACTATGGTCGCAGGTGGTCCCCGTCATCACCAAGCAACCTACCGATGACGACCTCAAAGCCCGCCGCCGGCATCCTCAGTACAGGTCAGCGTTACCTCGTTTGCACCACCGCAAAAGGCATCGGTGGCAAGCGGACACCGCTTACGATTGCGCTATCGAAACCGAACGAAAACTGCTTCAGTAAGGTCTTCGTCATTCGCCGATCTCGCCAAGATGAGAGACCTGGCGAATCTGCCGACAGCCTGAGCCTGTCGTATCCCATCGCGCTGGAGCACAATGGCAAGCTCTACGTAGGCTATTCGAACAACGGCGGTCGACGCGGAAACCTGAACAGTGCGGAGCTTGCCGTAATCCCGATTGAGTCCCTAACGGCTGCCGAATAGATTCAAAGCGAACAAGAAGGTAGTGGACAACCAGCTACCCGCTCCGAGTCGGAATGATTGACCGAAATTTCAATCCCGGTCTTCCATTGAAGGCACGCTCCCTGTAAGTCGTGGCTCATCCTTGACGCCTCTTCTCAACGAGATGGGATAGAGTCCATTAACCGTAGTTACAATGACAAGTGTTATGAAAGTTAAATCCATCATTACCTCCTTTCTCGCCGCTGTTGCGCTGCCTGCGTTTTCAGCCAATGCAGATGGCCCGGGCGCACCATTGACCTATCGGCATTTCAACGTCGAGGAAACGGATGACCGTGTGCTCAGCATGACGCCGGTTCCCGCGTCCCCTGCACCGCGTTGGGCTCGCGGTGTGTCTCAGGAAAACTTCGATTGGACGGCGCAATCCGTCGACAAACCGTTCTTCGCCCGGCCGATTCCATTTGTGTTGGCGCCGGTCGATGAGGGGGAACCGTTCGGGAAGCACAATCATCAACCCTCGATCACCTGGCTGCCAAACGGTGACCTGCTGGCGATCTGGTATTCCACGGGCAGAGAACAGGGAACCGAATTGACCGTCCTCGCAAGCCGACTGCGGCCAGGGGCAGATGCGTCGGATGCGTCCAGCGAGTTCTTCAAGGCACCAAATCGTAACATGCATGGATCCAGCATTTTCCACGACAGGAAAGGCATCATTTACCACTTCCACGGCATGGCTCCCAACGGGGTTTAGGGCTGGGCGAAACTCGCATTGCTGATGCGCGCCAGCCTGGACAACGGCGTGACATGGACGCCGCCGCAAGCCGTTGACGCGAGACTGATCGGTCGTCACCAGGTGATCTCCGGCACGCTACTGACCAACGATGAAGCGCTGATCCAGAACTGCGATGCGGTCCTCGGCGGAGGACAGCGACTTGTTTTGAGGCGCCTTCAGGAAGGCGCGTTGCTGTTGGTATCCTTCACTTCCGGCAATCGCGCTAGGCCTGAGTCCGTCAGCATGAACTTCACGGATCAGAAGGGCATGCGCGGAAGAGCCTGATGTTTTACAGGACACTGAGAACATGCCGAAGAGAGGCGTCATGAGCCAAGTCCTTCAGACCTATGGGATCAATCTGCGAAACCGGGCCCAACCAAAGGCTGCACCCAGGCACATTCCGTCTCACCGTCTCGATAAGGATTGGCCATGGCCTTGCTTGAAACAACTTTTGCACGGACGTAAATCTCGTCACCTTGAAACACGTAGGTGGGTGACAAATCATTGGTTTGAGCCAGCACTTCTCCAACAGATTCATGGTATTGATGGGTGTTTCTCACTGGATTCCCATCCCCCGCACGAAAGGGTTCATGTGCTCTCTCAAAACCCTTGCGTGTCCCCACGAAAAAGGTTGTGTAATGGACTCCCGGTTCATGCTGGATAGTCAACTTGAGCTGCTTTGCGTTGCGATCGACGGATTCGAGGGAAACCCCAGAGGATGCATAAAAATCGCCAACCTCCATTGATCGGATCAGGTGTTCAGCCGTCAGGAACCTGGAACGTACCATGACCCATCCCCTGCCGGCATTGCTCAATCCCACACGTTGCTCATGGTAATTATGGGCGTCATCGGTCGCGATACCATACATGACCGGCAAACCAAGTATGCCAAGCCGCCAGGTCAAAACGATGTCCCAAAATCGCTCCATGCCCGCATGGGTGGCATCACCTTCGTTGCGGACCGAAGGATGCCCATTGTAGACTTCAAAAAACTTTTCCCCTCGCAACTGCATGAACTCCTCCGCCGTGATACCCCAACCAAAATTAGGATGATTCACATGCGGAATCATGGGCTGCCCCGACGCCTCACGCTGCGCCAGGATAGCGTCGATATTGTTCTGCATCACCTCCACTACCGAAGCACCTCCCTGAGGCTGGATCAATGAGCGCACGTGGGTCACATTGATATGAATGGGTGCTGTCAGGTACCGGTCAGTCACCTCCTGACTTTGTACAATGAGAAACCTTCCATGCTCATCAAACAAGGGGCGATATTCACTTAAGGGCTTCAATCGAGCCTGTTTTTTACCCTCACGCATACGTGATTCAACCCATGCTGCACCAAAACGGTTAAGATATTTCTGATAGGCTTCCTCTCCTCCGGCATTGGTTTCAACATCAGACCACTTTTCGCCAATCTGAATGACGTTATGATCCGAAAGGACAGCGAAGTGATACTCCTTGGATTTGTACCAATCCATGATCATCTCGGGATAATCATCCCCATCACTCCAGAGGGAGTGGCTATGCAGATTTCCCTTCCACCAACGGGGTTGGGATGAAACTTCCTCCGCAAGCGTGGCAGAGGAGCACCCGACAAAGGTCACGACAAGGATGATTCGATGAAGAAAGTCAAATTGCATGATGCCCCATTTTTATACTGGCAAAGTAAATATGCAAAGCATGAGTTTTAAAAACACGCCACACCATCCAGACTGGAAATCATGAGGCAAGATTTGAGCCAAGTCTCAATTACAGCTCAAATCCCCAAATTCCATTGAAGGAAGGAAAAATCGAAACTCGCCCAAACTATTCACCGGCAAACGGTGGTCTTTCGAAGACAGGAATGGACTGAGTCACCCGAGGATCATTCGTGTCGCGAAGAATGCCCATCAGCCGCTCGTGCAAACTACCTCGCACCGAAGCATATTTCGCGGATTCGGCCAAATTCGTGACCTGGTCTGGATCCTCGCGCAAGTCGTAAAGCTCCGCAAATGGGCGCTTTCCGAATGCCATGTCAAAATGCCATTTCCACTTTGAATCCTTTTCCCTGGCAAAGAGCCATGCCTTCGTGGGACTGGCATCAAGATCTGCATAGGTTACAAAGGTCTGCTCCGTCAATTCCTTGAGCGTGGGACGCTGTTCAAGATTCCAATGGTATGGGTCCCCCATGGGCCATCGATCCGGCTTAAAATTAACAATATACAAAAAATCAGAAGTCCTGAGGGCACGCTGAGGATAGGGGGTACGGCCCTTGCGGGCCATGGCTACATGGCGCTCCCGCCCGGTGACCACCCAGTTTCGGTCCGCATCCACCCAGCCGGATTGCCCCGATTTCAATGCCCCTACAAAGCTGCGTCCAGTCATGACCCTTGGCACCTTTTCCCCGGCAGCCTCAAGAAAGGTCGGGGCAAGGTCCATCAGGTTGATGAAATCTTCCACAACACGCCCTCCCTTGATCCCTCCCCAGCGCACAGCCAGAGGAACGGATGTCCCAAAATCATAGAGACTGCATTTTCCGTTGGGAAAGCCGGGAGCTCCGTGATCTCCACTCACGACCACCAAGGTATTGTCGAGTTCACCCATGGTTTCAAGACGCTTCAGAAGCATTCCCAAGGCAGTGTCAAAAGCCTGAATTTCACCAAAATAGTCTGCCATGTCCTGCCTTACCTCAGGCACATCTGGAAGGAATGCAGGCATTTTCCCCTTCAGTATATTCGGGTCAATACCCCAGAGATCCTTGCCCGAACCCTTGACCCACTTGCGGTGCACCAGCGTCGGGCCAAACCAGTAACAGAAGGGTGCAGATTCAGGACGATCCTCCAGAAAGTCATTAAAGTTCTGCATGACCTCGTCAAAAAGCAGCTGCTTGGCCTCAGCCATCGATTTTCCCTGTCGCACCATCCTGGTCACATTTTGTGAAAACTGGTTTAATTTTCTACCGGCACTTTCATAAGCATGACGGCCGGCGCCATAGGGTGCGTCAGCAGGCTTGCCCGGAGTCCAGACCTTGTAGGTTTCACCAATGTGGTAGCCAGCCTTGTGCAGCAGCAGCGGGTATGACGGAATCTTTGAATCCCACTCGGCACCCTGAAGGATGGCACCCTGTCCCGTGCGCCAAAAATACTGTCCCGAAAGAAGTGAGCTTCGGCAGGGTGTGCATGAGGGGGCCGTCACAAAGGCATTCCTGAACAAAACACCCTCGCGAGCCACTCGATCAAAGCTCGGAGTGCTGATGGCATCGTTCATGGATCCTGAACCTTCCAGTGCCGCGTAGGCACTGGCATGTCGGCCCCAATCGTCCGCAAAAGCAAAAAGAATATTGGGACGAGGGGGCTTTGCATCTTCTGCAACGGCGGTCTCCAGCAGGATAAGGGCAATCAGAATCATCAAGTGATTGCATGAGGCATGCAGCCTGTAAGAACGGGTTGGCATGGTTAACATCACAGCACAGGTGAGGCGGCCGAATCAAGGACAGCCTCCAAATATTTCCATGTCCCTCCCTCCCGCGACAGCAGGGTGTATCTGCAAAGAGATACGATGACGGGAAAGCTGGTTTCCTGGAAAAAACGATTCAAAAACAAAGGACGAGGGTAGAACTTGGATGACCGCTGGGACTCAATGGTTTTGATCCGTGATCCTTTGGAGTATAGGTCATCCTCCAACTCTCCTCGCCATCAGCCCCCATACACCAGTGATTATCCAGCGATCAGATAGGTATCACAAAGAAAAAATCACTTGAAACAATGCATCGTATGTTGACAGACAAGCCATGGGTGCAAGCAGATGGGAACGATATAATCCCAATTGACGCGCTCATGAGTATACCAGAACGACTCATGAGTATAATTTTTGGCGAAAAGATTTAAGGCTCCAACACAGGCCGCGCATCCACACCGTTCTGCAGAGGTTGGCCGGTCTGGATAAATCCCCTGAGTCGACCTGCCGTCTGCCCTACCAAGAGATCCATGCGACCGTCCCCATTCCAATCCGCAGCCAGCGCAGCAGTCTGCTCCCCTAGGACGCGTATTCCGCTCTCCCTCGCCTGAAGCCCCCTGAATATTCCCTGTCCCTGGTTCATTAGAATCAAGCCCAGTCCAGCGTCATAACGTGAAATCTCCGGCTGCAGGGCGTGATAGTTCTGCCCAACAAAAACGTCAATACGACCGTCACTGTTGAAATCACCTGCCGCCAGGGACATGGTGGGTGTCCACTGGGCTTCATTGGGCAACTCCTCCCACTCAAATTTGCCTTCACGATTCCACAGAATAACACTTTCCAATGACTCGATACTCGCCCACTGGTTCAAAGGTGAAATGCCCTCAAAAATACTGGCCAGGCTTGAAGAAGCCACACCAGCATAGGTCCGATAACGTTCCCGGATAAAAGGGAAAGCATCGCCTAGGGCGATGAGATCCCGGGCTGGCACCCAGGTTCCTGACTCGGGATCAAAGTAGCTTTCAACAAGATCGTAGGTCCCGTTTTCATCCAGATCCCCATGGTAGATACGTAAGGGGTGATGAAGATGTGGCTCGTAGTGGGTGTTGCGCCCCCAATTGCCGGCCAGAACATCCGGATCACCGTCACCATCAAGATCAGCCACTTCAAGGCAGGTCCACATTCCTTTCCTGGAGGAAAGCCCCACGATGCCTGTTTTCTCAACATACGCACCATCTGTATTTTCCCAATAACGGATCGGGCCCCATTCACAGGCAACCATGAGGTCTGGATCGCCGTCCAAATCAAGATCGATGGCATGTGCATCGGTGACCAAGCCCATCGAAAACCAATCGCGACTCTGTGAAAGGTCGAGCCTGAAATAATCCTGATGGTTACGGTAGAGCCGTGAAATGGCCGGCGCAGGATAACGCCCGGCATTCATGCGTCCACCGACAAAAAGGTCCATGTCCCCATCCCCATCGTAGTCCAGTAATTCCAGGCACCCGGGCAGCGCTGTTTGCCCGGGAAGGGCCTGCACATGGGTCAATTGTCCACGGACAACTTTATAAATGTGCACAGCCGACTGAGATTTTGCCGCATCCGGTCCAGCAGCAGAAATACGGCTCATATTGCTGATGGCAACCGCCAGTCGGAGTTGACCATCCACACCTTTCCAGCAAACCATGTCCGTCTGGTCTCCATCGGATGTTTCACTCAGAACCTGATATGTCGGCTCAAGCTCACCATGCTTCCCACGGAGGACCACATGCACCCCAACCCCTTGCCCGTGACCAAGGATCAAGTCTCCTGTACCATTCCCATCTACATCCTCAACCAGCAAGGAAGGCCCGGATCGCCCGAAATACCTTGGCAAAAGTGGCTGCAGCATGCCTCCACTTTTCATCGAGGTTTCCAAATGGGCAACAGGCAGGGCACTTGCTGGCAAGGCCTCGAACAAGGCTCCTTCCGAGGATACCAAGGAAGAAACGACACTCGTAGGTTTTTCCCGCACCGGATGATACACTTCATAAATGGCGTTCTGCTGGATGTCCTCAATGCGGGTGATTTGTCCCGATGGCCACTTCACTTCCATATATCTTTTCTGCCCGTCAAGCGGAGTGGCGAAGGTCCGCAGAGATTCATCTGATGATAAATAGCGTCCACCAGAAAGCATGACCTGGGACTGGGGATGCAAGCCACCATCATGGCGAGAAATGATACGGACGCGTGCTCCAATGGCCTGACGATTTTTTGGCGGCCCTTTCAAGCGAACCGCGATCCTCGGCCGAGTCGCATCATTTCGGTAAAGACTTGGGCTGTCCTGCAGGTTGTTGATCACGACATCCAAGTCTGCATCACCATCCAGATCTGCAAGGCACATTCCCTGTGAAATCCCAAGCGCATCAAAGTGCCACTCCTGACTCAGGTCCTCGAAGGTCAGGTCCCCGCGGTTGCGAAAGGCCAGGTTAGCCGTTGGGAGGGCTGGATACATGAGCAGGGTTCGTGGTAACTGACCTCGCGGCGCGGAGCGCATGGCGATCATCGCGGCAATGGTCGTATCACCGTCGAGCAGATCATGGTTATTGCCGTTGGCCACCAAAATATCCTCATAACCATCCAGGTCCACATCAAGGAACACCGTGGCCCAGCTCCACTCGCTGGCAGCAAGTCCTGCCATGCGGGCAATTTCAGCATAACTTCCATCGTCTCGCCTGAGGAACAAGGTGTTTCTCTGGGCTTGAGGACGAATCTCACTTAGAGCTATCGAAGGAATTTCCAAGCCCGTCTCGTAATTGGCGCGTTGGGTCATTCTCCGCGCGTGCCTTCGACTGAGCATTTCAACCACAAAAAAATCGTCATGCCCATCCCGGTTAATATCGGCAACATCCACCGCCATGGATGACCAACTGGATTGTCGCATGTCCGCGTTCGACAAACGCACAAATACATGCCCATCCCGATTGATCCATACCTGGTCAGCACCGTGGGCAAAATCATTACACACAATCAAATCCGGCCATCGATCCCCGTTGATATCACGGAACATCACCGAGAGTCCCCAATGGCGCGGAACTTTTTTGAGAACTGCACCATCAGCGTCACGAAACCTGCCACCAAGCCATTCCTGCAGCACAAAGGAACCATCTCCATTGTTGAAGTAAAAGCAATCCGGTTCACCGACCTCAATAATGCCGGGCTTATTGCCCTGCCCCAGATCGATTGCCACAAACCTTTCCTCTGGAATGGCATAAGGTATGCCTTTTTTTTGGATCACGCGGGGCCGAATACCAGGAGGAAGGTCCTTCCAAGTATCCTCGCGGTAATGTGCAACATACAAATCCAGGTCTCCATCCCCATCCGCATCGGCCATGGCCATGGACATGGGGCCTCCGTCCTGGGCAAGCCCGGTATCCTTTTTTTCGGAAAAAACCCCATCACCGTCGTTGAGGAAGAGTCGGGTACCTGTTCCAATCCCATTCACCAACATATCTAAATCTCCATCCCCCTCGACATCAGCAAGTAAAACACCTGTGGAGGCCTGATGCTTACATGCAGCATCTCCATTGAGGGGTGATTCTTGGAAGTGCCACTGGCCCTGGTTCATGTATAGACGGTTTGGCCCCATGATGGATGCCATCACAAGGTCGCATCGACCATCCCCATCTACGTCTCCTGCCGCCACACCTGAGCCATTTTCAAGAATCCTGTTCTGCTCCGCAGCCGAAGGAGATAAATCATTGCGGCTGTCAATCCCTGTAAGGCTCGCCGGCATCAACGTAAACCCAGCTTGACGAGAATCCCCTGCAGCGCGCCCTGGGGTAATCTGCTTGATGAAATATACCTCTTCAGACTCAGGATTGTCAGCTGCATGGCTTCCTGGATTCCCGATAATGTTCACAGCTAAGATCATCCAAATAAACCAGGATGCAGACCCTAGATTCTGCCTTGTAAGCAGTGGATAAATCACCATGCGTCCAATGTCGCAAATCAGAGCTTTGATGGCAAACAGGAACTCACTTGCCACATCTCAAGAAAATCACACCTTATTAAACAATATTTAATAACATTAATTTTTTGTTGTATTAAGATAATTTTTTATTGTAGTTTAAATTTTAATGGCTATTGAAATTAAACTCAGTGTTATGATGGCAGAACGAAATGTACGTCTGAAGGACTTATCGGAAGCAGTCGGGATCACTCTTGCAAATTTATCAAATTTGAAGAACTCCAAGGCAAAATCCATCCGCTTGAGCACGCTGGACGCCATTTGCAATTATCTGGATTGTGAAGCGGGTGACATCATTAAACACCGTCCTACGGAAACGCCGTTGTTTCACCCTACCGAAATCAGTTTACCCAAGGATTTTCTGGATTGAACCCTTCGAGGCGTATTCGAGCTCGCCGC
>JAAZXX010000069.1 GCA_014239995.1 Verrucomicrobiia bacterium | reverse complement strand
TTGCAGGCGACAACGCCTTCGCCATCAAGCTGGACCAGTGGAACGAGCAGGGTGTTTTCGGCACCACTGCGTTTGGTGTGGCTGACAACCTGTTCACCGCCGTCGAAGGTGGCAGCGTGAACTCGGTGTTCGATGCCCCCGTGCATGTGGTGGTCGTGAGTGACACGGCTGCTGGAGAAAGTCATCTCTATATTGACGGTGCACTTTCAGGCACCTGGGCAGGCAACGTTCCTCTCTCTGGTGACACCAAGGTCATGGGAGCCCGCCTTGAGCAGGCCACCGACCATATGGGTGAAGGCAGCGTGATGCATTCCTGGGCAACCTACTCTGGTTTGCTCACCGCAGCTGAGATCGCCAGCAAGGCCGAAGCCCTTCCCGATGTCTCCACCGGTGGTGGCGGCGGCGGCGAAGTCGATCTGCGCAACGGACTGGTGGCTCTCTGGAACTTCGATAATGGCAGTTTTGATGATGCCATTGGCGGATTCAACGGCGAAGAACGTGGCGCTGCTGCCATCGGTTTCACCGAAGGTCCTGACGGATATGGCAGTGCCTTGGCACTGGACGGTGTGGATCAGTTTGTTGAGATCACCGGAGGAGCCCCTGAAGACCTGACCTTTGAAGGTGGAAGCATGACGCTTTCAGCATGGTTCAGGATCGGTGGATTCGATAAAGGTTGGCAGGCACTCGTCGCCAAGGGTGAAGGCGACCGCTGGCGCGTCCATCGACGTGGTGGTGAAGGAGGCCTGGCCCATGCTGGCGGAATCGGTGAAGGCCCAGCCGGAGCCGACATCAGCCAAGGCGAATGGCACCATTTGGTGGCCATCACCGATGGTGATGCCGCTGAGTTTGCGACGCGTCTCTACATTGACGGAGAGATTTACTCCGAAAAAGCTGGAACGCCTAGCCTTGGTGAAAATGGCAAACGCGTCATGATCGGTGGGAACCCGGATACGGGCAACCGCACCTGGAACGGGGATATCGATGATGTCGCCCTCTGGAGTCGCGCGCTCTCGGGTGCTGAAGTGGCAGCCCTCCTGGCCGATGGTCCGATTATCAAAGCCGAACCGGCCGGACCGGCGATACTTCCGCTTGACGGGGTGCCTGATGCAGGTAGCGGTCTTGACGGACGTTACTGGCAGGCTGGAGTCAAGTCCATTGACAACCTCCAGGACAAGGGCGGTGAGAAGGACATTGGCTTGTCCATCATCCACGGAACGCATCCTACGGGTGTCTTCAAGGCAACTGGCCTCACCTACTCGGGTGGCAATGACCTGACCCCTGTGCGCGAATGGCTGCAGGGTGACGGGGATTCCTACGTCGGTGGCGATGGCAACATGGATGACGGCATCCTGAGCTTCACCGGTTACATCCGTATCGACAATCCTGGTGAAATAGACATTCGCTCCGAATCCGATGACGGATCCGTGGTCTGGATTGCTGGCACCAAGGTTGTTGACAATGATGGTGGCCACGGTGCTCCCGGCCCAACGCCAGATGGCAGTTACAACTTCGCGACTGCGGGTCTGTATCCTGTCGAGATTGCCTGGTATAACGGCGACTGGACCAATGATGCTGGTGACCATGGTGGTGCCAACCTCAACGTCCTGGCCGGTGGCAATCCGATCCCTGGAGCCATCCTGTATAGCGCCTCAGATGTGGGCGCTGCCGCCATCGGGGCTTCCTCCATTACTGAGGAAGTTGGCGACGCTGGATTGGTCGGTTCCTATTGGACTTCCGAGCCCAAGGGTATGGAGTTCGGTGAAGACGGTCAGGGCCCCATCTTCCAGGTTGCTCCTGGGGATGATCACGGTCTGGCATTGATGGAGACGACACCTCAGGGTGCCTTTGTTTCCTCCAACGTCAATTACACAGGTAACGATCTCACACCGATTGTGGAATGGTTAGCCGACGATGGTGGGTCCTTCATCGGGACCGAGGGTAACCTGGACGACGGGCTTATCCAGTTCAAGGGTTACATCAACATAGCCGAGAGCGGACAACACGCCTTCCGCAGTGCTTCTGACGATGGATCAGTGGTCTGGATCGGCAACCAGAAGGTCGTCGACAATGACGGCGGTCATGGTGCCCCTGGACCAAATCCTGATGGCAGTGCGTTCTTCGCCACTGCGGGATTCTACCCCATCGAAGTGGCCTGGTTCAACGGCGACTGGACGAATGATGCTGGTGACCATGGTGGTGCCAACATTGATCTGACGATGAATGGTGACAGCCTGGCTGGCCATCTCTTCCAGCTTGTTGACGGTCTGCCTCAGGTGGCTGCAGGTGAGTTCTCCTCCATTCTGGTGGACTTCGGTGGCACCGAGGGAAGTGGAGCCGGAGCTTCTCCTTCTCCATGGGTTACCATCGATGGTTTGGTTCAAGATGAATCCGTTGACCTTGGCGGAGGAGTTACCCTCACCGCGCTTGATGACGGTTTCACCGCCAATAACCCAGCTCCTCCAAATGAAGGAGCTGAGTATGCCGGGGTCATGGTACCACAGGAGGCTCGTAACGACTATCTGTTCAAGAATACAGATACCGCCGGTACCGATGCTCGGATGCAGATCACTGGATTACCCGCTGGTAGTTATGACGTCACTGTTTTTGAGGGACGCACAACGGATGCCAGCCAGTTTGCCAAGATCTGGGCAGGCGACGGCAATGAACCGGATGCTGAAAACACCGGAACCTTTGCTGGTGGTCACGCCACAGTAACAGTGACTGTTGCTGAAGGAGAGACCCTCTGGTACAAACATCTTGAGGATAACTCAGGTGGTGTCAGCGGTATGATCATTCAGGCAGCTGGTGGAAGCGCTGGCGGCATCTCAGCCGTCACCCTTCAGGATGGTAGCATTACCATTGAATACACCGGCACCCTGAAGAGCTCAGCAACGGTCAATGGCGCATTCAGTGCCGTGGACGGAGCGAGCTCACCTTACTCGGTGGCAGCCGACCAGGATCAAGCGTTCTTCATTGCTGACTAAGCATGGGGATTTGATCTAAGTTCAAAACAAATTCAAGGGCCGACCCGTCATGGGTCGGCCCTCTTTTTTTGAAATGCTTCCATCATAGGCAATATGATTCATGGTGTTGCCAGGATGCTTGCGTTTAGCCGCTCCTGATCCAGATCAACCTTGAACTGGAGAAAACGCTCCTTCTTCCCTTGGTTCACATGGAATCAAAAACGTTCACCAGCCTGAATCAAAAGATTGCAGGTCGTGAATGATCGGATGTCTAGCCCTTGATGGCACCGTATCGAAAACCCCTTTTTCCTTGCAATACACTTGGATGATCCCAGGAACCCAGGTGGACCTTGGACCTGTCACTTGATCTTGTTTGATCAGGGTTTTCAACGGGACATATCCGAGACAATGCGTTCAATGCACATCGATTTTCGCTGTCATTGCAGTCATTCCTGGAACCAAGAGCCATCTGACCTAGTTCATTGGCACGGCTGACTTATCATGCCTTGGCATGCGCAGGCAGGAGCAAGCTTGTCAGGATGACGGGGGTAAATGCCCTCGACAACCATGGGTTCCATCCAGGTGAACCCATGTCCTTATCTGGTGAGCCTGCGTCAACGACATTGATTGCTCAATGAACTTTCCCTGGTGTTTTTGACCGAAATGTTTGTAGACGCAGGACTCTAATCGTCTCCATTCTGAATATTTTAAGCTCCTCAAATGAAGCGGAGGGAAGCAAAGTCACTGTTGCAGCAGATTCAATCGAGTTTCTTGTTGCCTGAAATGCCAATCCTTGGTGGAATTTTTGAACCAATCAAACTATATCCCGACATGAATACATCGTGCATAACCCTCATCGCAACCGTCACAATGACGGTCAACCTGATGGCTGATAACTGGATGTCCTTTCGCGGGACGAATGGTCAGGCGGTCAGTAGTGAAACAAACCTTCCCCTTTCCTGGGACAGGGAAAAGAATGTTGCCTGGAAAGTGGGGATTCCCGGTAAAGGCACCTCTTCTCCGATCGTGCATGGTGACCGGGTTTACATCACTTCACAGGTTGATGACCGTGATCTGCATGTCCTGTCTTTTGATCTGAAGCGCGGCCAACAGCTTTGGAACCTGAAACTTGGCAGTGGACGTCTGCCAACCCATCAATTGCATAACATGGCCACCCCAACGCCCGTCACGGACGGAAAGCATCTTTGGATTCTTTTCGGAACAGGGGATCTGATATGCCTCAACGCGGTATCGGGAGAGGAGCAGTGGCGTCGAAATCTGCGTAAGGATTACGGGGATTACAAAATCAACCACGGCATGGGAAGTTCTCCTGTGCTTTATGATGATAAATTGTTTATCGCCTGCATGCACCAAGGCCCTTCCTATGTCCTGGCTCTGGATGCTTCCAATGGAATGGTTCTATGGAAAAAGGCTCGAGACCTTGAGGCGCATGACGAGGGAAACGATTCCTACTCCACACCCATCCTGGTTGAGGTTGATGGAAACACACAGCTGGTTCTTTCCGGTGCTGAACACCTGAATGCCTACGATCCCGCTACTGGACGTGAAATATGGAAATCGGGCGGAATGCGCGTGCCACATCCCTACGGACGCACCATTTCTGGCCCCGCTGCGGGTGCGGGCAAGGTGGTTACCGTTGCCTCAGGTTTCCGCAATCAGGGATTCATGCTGGGAGTTACCCCGAAGACTTCAGAAACCCTTTCCGAGGTGACTCATGATTGGACGATCAAGCGTTATTCACCTGATTGTTCCACACCATTGATCTACAGGGGTATGGTTTTTGCCATCAGGGATGACGGCATGGCCTCGTGCATTGACCTGGAGACCGGGCAAGCCCATTGGCAGGAACGGCTTTTCAAGGAGAATGTCAAGGTCTCACCCATTGCCGCTGACGGGTATGTGTATTTTACAAGCGGTCGGGCCAACACCAAGGTGATCAAGGCTTCGAAAAAGCTCGAGCTTGTCTCGCTCAATGAACTGAATGAGGAGACACTGGCAACTCCCGCAATCAGCGATGGAAGGGTCATTGTTCGCACCTTTGAACATCTCTACTGTATACGGCGTCCATAGCTGAAGCGATAAACCGTGGTGCTGTCAAAACGTTCCCCGGGCCGCAGGATGGTGGAAGGGAAGTGTGCGTGGTTCACCGAATCAGGATAATGCTGGGTTTCAAGGCAGAATCCTCGTGGATTGCCGGTATACAGTTGAACCCCAGGTTGGGTGGTCAGCATTTCCATGGTGCGTCCACTCACGGGTTCCCTGACGCGGGCTGCAAGTAGCAATTCCTTTCCTCCCCCTGTGATGATATAGTTATGGTCGTAGAGGTGGGGCCTGGGCTGCGTCGCATCGGAACGTGCCCCGATGGGGTGAACTTCACGAAAGTCAAGGGCTGTGCCTTTGACGGACGCAATCTTTCCTGTCGGGATCAATTCCTTGTCTGCAAGGGTGTAGCTGTCAGCTTTCAACCAAAGATGATGATCCTGGAAGCCACCAGTATCCGCCAGATTGAAATAGGCGTGGTTAGTCAGGTTCAAGGCTGTTGGCTTGTCGGTTTCAGCCGAATAGAGGAGCTTGATTTCGTTGTCGTCTGTCAGGATATAAGAGACATGCACCGTGAGTTCGCCTGGAAATCCTTCCTCTCCATCCTTGGCTGTGTAGGTGAAACGAACCCCCCTGGCATGCTCCTCGAGGGGCAGGGGATTCCCCTTCCAACAAATCTTTGCAAATCCCTTGCGTCCACCGTGGATATGATGCTTGCCGGTATTGCGGGTCACCTCATGCACCGTACCGTCGAGGGTGAATTTTGCGTGGGCAATACGGTTGGCATACCTTCCGATTACCGAGGCTGACGGATAGCCTTTCAGATAGGGCTCAAGGGTTTCCTCCCCAGCAATCACGTTGAGATGACCACCTTTTCCATTGGGTAGGTTGATGGCGGTCATGGTGGCTCCAAGTTCCATGACTCGTAGTTCCATCCCATGGGGATTCCGTAGGATGTACTGGGTGACGGGTGTCCCATCCTCCATGGTCCCAAAGGCACGTATCTGTATCTGGCTCATGGCTTGCTCGCCAACGGGCACCGATACGGCCGATCGAGTTTTTGGGTGCTCAGGCGAATCAGCTGCGTTCTGCATGGTAAAGGCCACGAAGGCAAGGAATGTGATGATGATTTGTTTCATGTGTTTCTTGAATCATTTGATTTTGAAGCCTTTATTCTGACCAGGATGGGAAAACCCCTTTGGTACGCATCTTGATGCCAAAGACGGATTTACTGGCAGTGATGAACAGGAGATTATGCTTGCTTCCACCAAAGGTGACGTTGGCGGTCCAACCAGCTGGCACCGGAATATTCTGAATGCGTGTGCCTTCCGGACTGAACACCGTCACTCCCCTTCCGGTGAGGTAGATGTTGCCATCACTGTCAATGGTCATACCATCGGACCCCATCTCGCAAAAGAGACGTTTGCCAAGCAGTTGACCATCCTCCGCAATATCGTAGGCATAGGTTTTGCCGCCACGAATATCAGCCACATACAGTGTGGTTCCGTTGGGAGTGCCTATCAGGCCATTAGGTTGCTCGAGATCTTCGGCAACGCGTATGGGTGCATCTGCGCCTCTGGCCAGGAAATACACATCCTGTCCTGATTGCTGCATGGCCGGGTCACGTTCCCAGTAATCCCGCCGATAAAGGGGGTCCGTGAAATAAATGCCTCCATCAGGCCGTATCCAGAGGTCGTTTGGGCCGTTAAGTAGCTTTTTATCCACCTTTTCAAGAAGGACCTTTGCACTCTTGTCGGGAGCGATGGACCAAAGTTCATTGCTGCCATCCGCACAGGCAAGCAGGTTACCTTTTTCATCGAAAAAAGTGCCGTTGGATCTGCCTGCAGGTTTCAGCCAGTCGCTGAAAGTGCCATCTTTGGCATCCCAGCGAACGATGCGATCGTTGGGCTGGTCGGTGAAAAACACGTTCCCCTTGAGATCTGCGGAGGGACCTTCAGTAAATGCAAAACCGGTGCCAAGTTGTTGTAATTGGGCGCCTTCTGCTGTGACCAGTGGTAAAGGTTTCTGGGGCCTTGAGTCCTCGGCCAGCGTTGTCGCCATACTTGCGATGCATACTGCCCATTGCATTATTGACATGTTTTTCATACTGAATATCGCTGATTCTAGCCGAGTCATCGGGGCGTGCAATCTCCGAATCGAGGCTTTCTGCCTGGGTAAAGTTATCATGGGGCATGGATGATTGAGGAAGGAAACGACACCTTGTCCCCTGCCTGTTTTCCGCGGGTTTCAGAGAAGGATCAACCCTGATGGGGCTGGCATGTATTGCTGCCTGGTTTTTCTCTGCTTTGATGAAGCACCGGGCGAAACATTTTGATGAAATTGGCAAACACCACCTTTTCAAGTGTCAAAGGCGATATGTCCAGCCATTGGGCGGCAAAGGCATATACCCGGTCCAGGTTACCAGGGTGGTTGATGGTCTTTCCATCCACATCACGGGGCGTCGCACAGGATTGTGCGGATTCAGGAAGTGCCATGTCGGGTGCATCCGTCTCGATCAACAATCGGTCTCTTGGAATGATGTTGAACACCTCCCTTTTCTTTTCCTTGCGAGGGTGGGCGAAGGAACCCGAGATGGAAAACCGAGCGCCCAACGCGACCCAGTCCTCGACCATTTCCTTCGGACCACTGTAGGAATGCAGCAGAAATCCGGGCCCTTGGTGGGGGTTTTTCTCAATGAGTGCCATCAGTCGGCCCCAGGCCTTCAGGCAGTGAACAGTCACGGGGAGTTTCCTCGCGTTTGCGAGGTTCCATTGCTCGAGGAAAACACTTTCCTGAGTATCGATATTGTTCCTGCAGCGCCATCGGTCGAGGCCGATTTCACCAATGGCCCCTCCATGTGTATCCAAGCAGTCCAGGAGATGCTCGAGCCATGCTTTGGGATGCGTCTCGATCTGCCAAGGATGAATGCCAAAGGAAGGGATGACTTCCGGAAAACGATGGGCGCACGCAGCCACCTTGGCCCAGTCCGACATGGAGGTGCCGTTGACTACAAGGTGTGCAATTCCTTTTTCCTTGAGCACATCTGCCAGGCCAGGCCGTATCGCGTCCAGGCGCTGATCCTGCAGGTGAAGGTGTGCATCAACGAGCATGCTACAATGCTGGTGGAACAGGCTGGCTTGCAGGGCGTGCGCAGGACGTTCAACCCAAAGGGAGAATTTTGGAGAAGAGGAGGGTTTCGATAAGTCCCAGGACAGAGATCGCCGTCAGGAGCACGGTCCAGGTGCGGAGGGTTTCCTTCTCGGTAAAGCCACTGAGGCGCTGGACCACCCAAAATCCACTGTCGTTCATCCATGAAAGCGTGATGGACCCGAATCCAATCGCCAGGAAAATATAAAGAGGATGATAAGACAGGCCGCTTCCGTCTCCTATGACCGCAGACATGAGGCCCACGCCTGTAATCATGGCCACCGTGGCCGATCCTTGCGCAACGCGCACGACCGCCGTGGCAAGCCATGCCAGCAGGATATAGGATATATTGAACTTGTTGGCCAATGCTTCAATCGTTTCTCCCACGCCAGCCAAGCGAATCATTCCGCCAAAGGCACCCCCGGCACCCGTAATGAGGATGATGCCCCCGGCAGTCAACAGTGGGGCCTCCAGTTTTTCACTCAGCGTCTTGGCAAGCTGCCCCTGGATCGATGGATTGTTGCGTACAATTTGCTGGGCATATGTCCAGATGGCCGCAGCGGCGGCAATCATCATGGCTACGTTGGGTTTGCCTACAAATGCCAGGAAGGGAAAAAAGCTGTAGGAGGTCACGTCGAGCACATCCTTGATCGGTTTGAGTCCGAGGATGGAAACCAGGGAGATGACCACCACCGGAAAGGCGACGGGTATGGAGGCACTCAGGAGTCCCGGGAGTTCGTTGTCCTTCTTGTCGACAATATGCTTCAATTCCTGGTTGGAGGTTCCTGGAGTCTCGCGCATGGGGATGTTCATGGTGCTGTCAAATCTTCGAGCCATGAACAAGACCAGCCAGGCTGGAAGTAGACTTGCAGCGAGTCCTGCAGTCATGGCAATACCCACGTCAATATTCAGGCCATCTGCGATCATCAGCGGTCCAGGGGTTGGAGGTACCATGGAATGGGTGATGGCCCCGGCTCCCGCCATGGCCACCACATAAAGCGTGTAGCTCTTGCCCGTCCTCAGGCTCAACGCGCGTGCCAGGGGAATTAAGAGAAAGAATACGGTGTCAAAAAACACCGGAATGGAAAGCAGGAAACCACTCAGAAGGAGCACGATCCCTGCTCGTTTCTCGCCAAACGTACTGAGCAGTGTGCGTACAATGCGATCTGCAGCCCCGGACCCCATCATGCACGTGCCAATGATCGCCGCCAGAGCAATCACCAGACCGATTCCAGCAGCAAGATCACCAAAACCACGCATGGACCATGCGATGGCGTTAACGTACTTATTTCCGGTTTCAGCTGTGGCCTTATGACGGATTGTGAAGGGGAGTCCGAGCGCATCCGCCGCCTTGATGGTGGTGGCAACATGTGTCTCAGACGTGTTGACTCCCCCAATTAGATGGAGGCACAAATAGGTCTTCTGCTTGTATTTTTCCTGAATGCCCTCAATGGTCGATTGAATCGTCTCTGGTGTCAGCACGTTCCTGCCATACTGGATGCGGACCTTTCCCTCTTCATCCGAGGTATATGAAAAGATGTGCATGTCCGTCCGTGCCTTGAAAATACCTATGTTTTCCGTGGTGAGGTCAGGAAGGTTTGTGGACATGAATCCGGTGAGAAAAGCTGCCATGATCAGCGCGAGGAATGGATGCACACGCAGTTTGACGATCGAGATGACAATGAAAACCATGCAAATGGCAAGGATGCACAAAGGCCAATAGGAAATAGCCCCGTCGGCGGTTGCTTGAGCGAGTAAAGGTATCATGGCTTGCTGGTTGATTGGGATCTGGCTAAGTCCCGCACAAATCTCCTCAGGGGTCAAGCGTTCTTCTTCCCCGTTTACGGGGTGCATTCCCGTGAACGGTGTGCTTGGGACGATCGAACTTCCTCCTCTTTCCTGAAGGTGCACTTGATATCAGGTCGAAGTGTTAAAAGTTCCTCAGCATGACTTGAGGGTTTCCAAGAGAGGTCGTATTTGAGTCATCCCCATGCATATCATCAAGGTCTCAAACTTTCCTTGGAATCGTTACGTGATTGGCATATTGAGAGCTTTTCATCCACTAAATACGACAAAGATACCCAAAACGCGACTATGTAATCAGATGTCGTTTAAAATTATGTAAATAACTGTTGTGCAATAACTTAAAAAAGTTTAAACCGATTGCACGGTGTCCACTCACCGTTATCAGGCACAGGAGTGGTCGGGCGATGATGCATGCTTCAGGTGGGGTACACATGAGCTGCAGTCCGGCCACTCCTCTGGCCGCAAGGGCTATGGGTCCTGCTTGTTTCTGGTCATCCCTCATTTGTGCAAGGCGTGTTTCGAATATTGAACTGCCTTGATTTACGCCTTGGTTCCAGGCTCAAACTAGGTTAACCAAAAAGGGTGTCTGCGGGTCGCCATATACAAAACCTCGCCCTGACGGGCTTCATGGGGGTGGGGAAATCTACCATGGGGCGTCATCTTGCTGCATCCCTCAAATTAAAATTCGTGGATACGGATGAACTCATCGAGGAGCGGGAACAAAAATCTATTCCAGAGATCTTCTCCCTTCAGGGCGAAGATTATTTCAGGAACGTTGAACGAAAATTGGTCCTTGAAATGCTAGATTGGGATGGTCGTGTTATTTCCACTGGCGGTGGCTTGGTGGCATTTGGCGATAACATGGAGCAACTCAAGCAGAGTGCCTTTGTCGTATCACTTTGGGCGTCTGCTGAAACCATTTACAGTCGTGTCAAGCGTCAGTCGCACCGCCCTTTATTACAAGGAGAAGATCCACTTGAAA
>JAAZXX010000699.1:2052-2406 GCA_014239995.1 Verrucomicrobiia bacterium | reverse complement strand
CCGGGTCCCACATCCAGTGGTCTGAGAAGTAAAACCTGGGAAGTAGCCCTTCCTGGGGTTTATAGGGTTCGTTCAGTAGGTAAATACCCAGAAAAATCAGAAAAATCATGCTGATCAAAACGATCGCCAGTTCGCCCAGTGGATAGCGTCGCCCACTCAGAGCCATCCCCAACATGATACCTCCGAACCCTATCCAAATTCCCCCTTTGATACTCAGCCCAAGCATGCCCCATGCGAGGGCCTGCGTATTTCCAATCAGCTCGTGATCATGGGTCAAGCCCACGGTTTGTCCGTAGGTCATGCATCCGCCGAAGGAAATGCCGATGGTCATCCACGCGATCGCGCGCGCTGAGG
>JAAZXX010000699.1:0-2042 GCA_014239995.1 Verrucomicrobiia bacterium | reverse complement strand
ATGGCGATCGTGCCCAGCGCGGCGGCCCGGATGACATGGATTGACGAGTTGCCCGGACAAAAGAGAAACACCAGCACGAGGCTCACCAGCACGCCGGCGATCATGGCTCCGGTTTCGTGTCCATACTGTCCGCGAATCCCCCAGCCCATGGCCCCTGCCATAGAGCTCAAGATTACGGCTTTCCACCAGGGAACAGTGGCATTGGAGAAGTTTAAATGATCGTCATTGCTGTTGCTTGGGCTCATGGCGTCTTGGAACAGAAATGATCCTATTACAATGCGTTACAATTGGCAAGTCGCCTTGCATGTTAAGGCAATGGGCGTCAAGCGGGGTTTCATCAATCCTCACCCTAGGTTTTTTAAAGAAAAGTTTGTCCAAGTTTTCGAGCTCGAAGCATGCGGTCACAAGGGATATGGATTTTGCCGAAAATTAGACCAGAATCAATCGACGCACTTGAAATATCTTCTTTTTTTGATCTTTTCCTTCACTTGAGAAGCCCTAAAATGCCGTCTATGCAATTCTCAAACTGTTCGGATCTGGGTAATGGCAGGGCCCCTCTTGGTTTGAGTCGTCGTCGTTTTTTGAAGCAATCCACCTTGCTTCTCGCGGCGATCATTGAAAGCCAGAATCAGGCGTGGATCCAGGCTGAAGCCTCTCATGCATCCTTCTCACTTCGCTACTGCGTTGCTTCCTGCATGTATGGTTACCTACCGTTGGATGTGATCCTGCCGGAGGTTCGCCGGGCTGGTGCCGAGGCGATAGACTTGTGGCCCATGCGTCACGGAAATCAACGCGAACAGGCCCAGGACTTGGGCTGGGATGCCTTTCTGGAGCAGCTTGAGGGCTATCGTTTGACCGTGGGTTGTTTGACACGTTATGACTTGGGGCCTTTTGGCCTTGGGCAAGAAATGAAACTGGCCGGAAGGTTACGTTGCCCCTTGATCGTGACCGGTGGGAAGGGACCTGCTGGGTTGAAAGGCAAGGATCTTAAAGGAGCGCTTGCAACCTTCATTGAAAAACTCAAGCCACATCTTGAAATTGCTGCGAACAACGGCGTGACGATTGCCATTGAGAACCACGCAAACAACCTTATACACACACCTGATTCCATGCGTTGGCTTGCTGACATGGCTCCAAATCAGCACTTGGGTATTGCTCTTGCACCTTATCACCTGGAAACACTCGGGATGGGTGCTTCGGGCTTGGCAGGTCTGATCCGTGATCTGGATTCCCGGCTTTCAATGTTCTATGCCTGGCAGCATGGCATGGGATGCATGACCCAATTGGCAAAACCCAAGGAAATGTTGCAGATGCCTGGACGTGGAGAACTGGACTTTGCCCCCATTCTAGCTGCATTAAAATCTATTCGTTACAAGGGGTGGACGGAGGTGTTCATGCATCCTGTGCCGCGAGGGATACCTATCTTGCCAAGTGCCTTGGAAGTCACACGAGAGATCAACCGCGCAAGAAGATACTTGGCATCAAGGCTGGAAAGCATTCAATAGAACGCATGCAACACAAAGTACTGATCATTGTCGGGGATGCCAGCGAGACGGTTGATACCTTATATCCATATTACCGCCTGGTGGAGGGGGGATACAAGCCCATTGTCGCTGGGCCGGAGGTGCACCGTTACAACATGGTGATGCATGAGGTGAAGCCCGGATGGACCATTACACGGGAGTGGGAGGGTTATACCATCCAGTCTGACATTGCCTTCCGGGACGTGGAGCCCGAGGCATACCTTGGTATTTTTTTCAGTGGCGGAAGGGCCCCCGAGTATATCCGATACGACGAACATCTCATAGGCCTTACACGCCATTTTTTCGAAGCCAACAAGCCCGTGGCAAGCGTTTGTCACGGTGTTGAGATTCCAGCCCTCGCGGGCTGCGTTCAAGGCCGCAAAATGGCAACTGTTCCCAAATGTAAGTTTGATCTTGAGGTTTGTGGAGGGATTTTTGTTAACGAGCCCTGCGTTGTGGATGGGAATCTTGTAAGTGGTCGTACTTACCATGACCACGGCCACTACATGGGAGCGTGGA
>JAAZXX010000698.1:239-2410 GCA_014239995.1 Verrucomicrobiia bacterium | reverse complement strand
GATATCAGGCAGACCACGTCTGATATTTTCCACCTGGGACCATAGTATTGCAAACAGCTTCGTGATACCCATTCCAGAAAAACTGGGGACCCCGGGCAGACGCAATTCAACTCTTGAGACTTCAGCTCCGCCCCAGGTCACGGCCCTGCTGCATGCACCTCCCGTTCCCAATGCTGGAGACAATGTAACCATCAGCGCCGACATAACCTCTGCAGAACCAATGGCCTATGTGCGCGTTTATCACCGCAGGGACAGTGCCTCCAGCAACACGGGGACATGGAATGTTGTCGACATGCACGATGACGGCCTCAGGGGGGGCGACCTTGCATCCAACGACGGCCGCTACAGCGGATTGCTGAAAACAAATCGCAGCAACAGGACCATTGTACAGTTTTATGTTGAGGCACGTACTGTGTCGGGAAAGATCACTCGCCTCCCAAGAAACGCACCTGAAAAACCCGCACTTTATGTCGTGGACAACCGTGATCCGGAGGGGGACCTCCGCTCCTTGCGCTTTGTGGTTTCCGCGTTTGACATGGGAGCCATCTCCAACGGTGCCACTCAACGGTATGACTACAAGTTTCCCAGACTCTCAAATCATTATTTCAATGCTACTTTCATTTCAAACGAAAAGGACATCTATTACAACGCCATGATCCGCAATACGGGAAGCCCATGGACACGCGGTGGCAATCTGGATCGCGCCAAGTTCAAGGTTCCAGCGGATCGCCCATTCCGAGGACGCGTGAAACATCGATGGGATAATGATGCCTCCAACAGCGGGAGACGGCATCACAACCGCATCACCCGATACATGCTTTACCTTCTGGGACATCCGGTCAACGAGAACGAATTTGTCAATATCGTGATCAACTCAGGAAGCCCTCGCCTGGGTGAAGATACCGAGCCCGTGGGCAATGCTTTTCTTGACAGGAATTTTGAATCCGGAAGCGATGGCGAACTTTATCGCATCGATGACGAATGGTATTTCCGTGACAACTGGGAACGCCAACATCGTGATGCATCATGGGATTACAAGGATTCCGATAACCCTGGAAGATATCGTACGGAATGGATGAAACGGACGCGTGAAAGTGAAGATGATTTCTCGGCACTCATCCATTTGTTCCGCACAGCTTCCGGCTCATATGACCAGGATGAAATCGAGAAACTTGTCGATCCCGAGGCAGTCATGAAGATGTTCGTGGTGCGTGGATACATTGACGATTGGGATTCCATCTCGCTGAGAAGGGGCAAGAATGGATATATGTACCGCCGCGCCGACGACGGTAAATTCCAATTCCTGCAGTGGGACAGTGACTTGACCTTTGGAAATGCAGGTGCGTCGTTTTATCAGGGACTACCTCAAGTCAACACCTATATCAGAAAGCCTTACAATCTGCGCCTGTTCTATTATTACCTCACCGAACTTCTTGAAAAATACACGCACGAATCTCCCCGCATGACGGCTTGGCTCGAGGAGGAGGAACGGGCCAGCAGAGATTACACCATCAATGAAAGGACCTACACCAACTGGTTCCGCTCGAGGGAGACAAAAGGAACAAGCCTGATGCAGAGATACAATAACAGACCTCTGGAAGTCACCACCAGCGGAGGTATTGATTTTGAAACAAACCAGGACACCCTTGTGTTGAAAGGAAAATCCTCCCCTGGCATCTTCGAGGTAAGAATAAAAGATCAACCCCAAACGGTATTCCAGCGGGATAAACATGTTGAGTGGACACTTTCGGGACTACGTCTCAGGGAAGGCAACAACACCCTCGTTCTCCAGGGAGTGGACCAATGGGGTGAGACCAGAGAAACGGCCCAGATCAACATCACCAAATCGAACAATGCCGACCCTGTTCTGATACTCGAAACCAATCCATCATCCTGGAACGTGAGTCAGGGCAACACCCTGCGCCTGGATGCAGGAAATAGTTTTGACCCAGAGAACGATCCACTCCTTTTTGACTGGACCTCTTCACAGGAACAGTTGGAACCCTCCAGCACATCTCCGGACAAGATCTCCGTAACATTCCAAGCACCGGGCTGGTATCCTCTGTCAGTAACCGCCCGGGATGCATCCGGAAAGGAAACGTCCAGAACACTCGAGGCATCCGTTTACGGCCGGCATGGTTTCAGTGGATTCAACACGCGCAACCTGGACC
>JAAZXX010000698.1:0-229 GCA_014239995.1 Verrucomicrobiia bacterium | reverse complement strand
TGGTGGTCCATCCGAACTGGCCGAATGGCAGACAATCGCCCCGAGGGGTCCTGGTTTTCGCTGGAGGAAAAACCAGGCCACCTGACCATGCGCATGACCGCGGATCAAGAACGGAAATGGGACCTGCTCCCCATCCGTTACCCCTATATGTCGCGCAGCCTTCCCCAATCAACCGATTGGTCCCTCCATGCAAAACTCAAGCTGGATACAGGCATGAGCGAACATGCGT
>JAAZXX010000697.1 GCA_014239995.1 Verrucomicrobiia bacterium | reverse complement strand
CCTGGACTGGCCTCTCCAGAAAATTCGTGAAGATATCGGGATTGAATCGGATCTGCTCAAGGCCTACTACGCCATCGAGGCCAAACGCTACCCTGGGGTCAAGGAATGCCAACGCAACCTGGTTGGTTTCTGATTTGCTGGGAGGAAGCCCCAGGGAGTGCTGGATTCACCTTCTCTCAGGCTTGGCACCCCTTCTCAATTCTTTGATTTCTCATCCTTTTCCAGGTCTTCGTTGAGGCGCTGAAAGAGGCACTTGAGATCCTTGAAGCCGCCGATGGTGACCCATAGGGCCATGCCAGCAAAGCCGGCGATGGCAGTGAAAAAAACGATGGTCCAGAGGTTTTGCCACATGATCTTTTTAAGTTGTTTGGATGTTTAACCTTGAGCTGCCTCGGTGTCTGTGGGAAGCGCGGTTTTCTTGTTGTCGGGGAAAATTAGGGAACCAAGGATAAATACTCCCAGAGAGAATGCCACGGTCATCAGCCCGATCTGGTCCGATGTGAACCATGCGCGCAGGACCTCCCCAGTACTGGCATCCACCTCCTTGAGACCTGTCATGCGTTGTACTGGGTCCAGCCCAAGAAGGGCACCCATGCCGCTGAGCAGTGAGAGAAAAGCGCCATTGGAACTGGCTCCTTTCCAATAAAGCCCCCCCACCAGCAGCGAGAAAGCCCCCGTAAAGTAGATGGCTCCCGTCACGCTCATATAATCCCAGATATCGTCGTTGCCCTCGTAGACCAGTCCCCAGTAAAGAATGTAGAGTCCGATGACGACGATGAGGATGCGTGTCCACAGAATGCGACTGGCAGTCGAGAGTCGGCCCCCCCTGATGGGGGCGATGATGTCCTGAGTGATCACCGAACTCCAGCAGAGCAGGTAACTGTCATGTGTGGACATGAATGCGGCAATCATCGCTGCGGTGATGATCCCGATCAGACCAGCAGGGAGAATGCGCCCCAGGAAAATGGGCATCGCATACAGGTTGTCAACAGCCTGGATCTCTGGATTGGAAGGAAAGAACAAGGCCTTCAAATCCGGTGCCATGGTCATGATGAAGACGAAGGCACAAATACCCCAGAAGTAGGGGATCATGAAGCGTATCATGAAGGAGAGTGAGGACCATACATACTGTTTCTTGACCGCCTGGGTGCTCTCCATGGCCAAGGCGCGTGCCACGGCGGTGGGCCAGATGGCGCAGCCGACCAGGCCCAGCATGGCCATCCAGGCAATGTAGGAGAGACCGAAGCCACTCTCGGCATTGACGGGGTTGAACCCGGCGTCCCCCTTGAGGGACTGTATGGTTTCCATGACCTGCCCCCATCCCAGCTCGCGGAGACAGATGAAGGTGGCGGCAAGAATTCCGAAGGAAAGTACCACAAACTGGATATAGTCGGTGACAATCACCGATATCATTCCGCCCAGCACGGTGTAGACCAGCACCAACACCAGCAGCACCGTCATGACCACCGGCAGGGCCCGGCTGTCCTGAGACATCCCGGTGATGCCCACGATGAACATGGAACCCACCTTGAGGAACAAACCCATGTTGAGGATGCCGCCCAGGGCCAGCATGATGCCCCCCAGTATCCGTGTCTTGCGGTCAAAGCGTTTTTCATAAAACTCAGGGATGGTAAGGATCTGCAGATCCCGCAGGCGACAGACAATAAAACCGGTGATCCCAACCAGCAGCGTTACAGCGGCTGCAATCAGGGCGATGTGAAAGGCCGCGAACCCGCCCGTAAAACCTTTCTGGGAACTGTACATCACCGTGATCAAGCCCATCTCTGTGCCAGTCATGGTTGCGATGCCAAGGCATGCGCCCACCGCGCGCCCGGCGCCGAGATAGTTGCTCATGTTCCGGGCGTACTTCTTGACACGTAGCCCGATGAAAAGGGAAATAGAAAGGTAAAGTGCGACGAGCACCCAGTCGAGTGCCGTGAAGTTGGTCTGACTCAGCGCCTCTGTGAATTGATTGCCCATAGTGATCAAGGTTATTTTCCATGGAAAGGCCTGAAAGACCAGCCTCAAATTGGTGAGGGCAAGGCGAGACTTGGTAAACCCTTCCTTTCTGGAAAAGTAAAGTTATGCCTTGTTTTGGTATCACCGGACTCATTCTCGGGGATGGAAACACTGACCATGGCGTGGTTTTCAGGAAAGGATTACCCAGAAGTAATGACAGGGAAGTGTCGATGGGGAAGTGTCGATGGGGAAGCCAGGTGATCCGGGGCTTTTTGGATGGATTTTGCCTTAAAAAGAGAATGATAGGTATTTTTTCTGCCTAATCAGGCTTCCATCCTTCCTTTATCTGGTGGCATGAAGTTTTCGTTCGATATTTCATTTGATGTAATATCCTTAGGCCAGGCCTTCGCAGCGTAAGCCGCGAAGGCCTGGCCTGGATGTTTCGGTTGCAGGA
>JAAZXX010000696.1 GCA_014239995.1 Verrucomicrobiia bacterium | reverse complement strand
CAAACAATCAAAAACCAAAGATGGTGGTTTGTGAGTCCGGATGGATTTGGTTGTTCCTCAGCTGTTCGGTAAGCGTGATCAAATCGAATGTTTTGGCACCGGATTGCACATACAGGAGAACCAGCCCGACCAGGGCTACCAGTGCGCCGAGTGTCAGGTAGAGAGTCATCTTGTACGTCGCATAGTTCCTGTCTTTGCCGCGCCCCCAAACGCCGATCATGATGAAGGTCGGGACCAGAGCCAGCTCGTGGAAGAAGTAGAAGAAAAAGATATCAATGGACATAAATGTTCCCATGATACCCGTGATCACAATCAAGATAAGAAAATGAAACTCCTTGATTCGATCTATAATCTGGCCAGAGACACACACTGCTGAAAAACTTACGATCGCACCCATCAGGATGAGTCCTACATTAATACCGTCCATTCCCACCTGAAAACTGATATTCAGTGACGTGACCCAGGGTATTTTTTGGTAAAATCGGTATCCTCCTGGACCTTCCATAGCTCCGTTGTAGCCAAGGAATGCAATGATGGCGGCGGTCATGGTCAACCCTGTTGCTACAAGTGCCACGGCACGGATGCTTGACCGTGCCGATTTGTGCAGCATCGCAACCAAAGCGGCACCGATTATTGGAAAGAGGAGGATGAGCGTTAGAATAGACATGATACGTTTACAAGATTCCACCCATGACGAGAAACATCACCAAGGCCACTCCCAGTACGAAAAGAAAGGCGTAGGTGTGGATGTTGCCGGTTTGGAACAGGCGCATGCCTCTTCCTAGCAGATCCACCACGTTTGCAAGTCCCTTGATGAGAAAGCCCGACAGAACGATTCGGTCGAACCAACCAGCAAGCCTGGCGATTGCTTCATGCGTGACGTAAATTAAGCCATTGTAGATTTCATCGAACCAAAGTCTGTTTTTTAACGCGATGGATATTCCCTGCATCCGTTGCTCGATGGGATCAGTCTTTGCCTCACTGTAGTGTCTCCATGCTACGCTGCTTCCCACCAGTAAGGCCAGGACGCTGAAAGCCATGGCCAAAGGTGCTTCCGTGTGTCCAGCAGCATGATGCAATCCGGCAGCATGGTTGATCGCAGCTTCCACCGGGAAAAATCCGGCAAGGATGGTGGGGATGAGCAGGATTCGCAAAGGCCCTGTCATTTCCACTGGTGATTCATGGGCACTGGAAGCAGCTTCGGATCGTGGGGATCCGTGAAAGGCGATGATGATGAGGCGAAACATGTAAAGGGTGGTCAGCACGGCGGCCATAATACCAATGGCAAAAAGCACCATATTACCATGGTTTCTAAAATCGGCGGCTGCTGCGAGAATGGAGTCCTTGCTGAAGAAACCGCTAAGTGGTGGTGCGCCGCAAAGTGCAAGTGTGCCGACCAGAAAGGTCTTATAAGTTATCGGCATTCTTTCCCTGAGGCCACCCATTTTCCAGATGTTCTGTTCATGATGCAGGGCGTGAATGACTGATCCGGCACCCAGGAACAGCATTGCTTTGAAAAAGGCGTGTGTTGTTAAGTGAAACATGGCCGCACCAGGAGCATGCAGACCCACAGCCATGATCATGTAACCCAGTTGAGAAAGCGTCGAGTAGGCGAGTATACGTTTGATGTCGTTTTGTTGCAAAGCGATGATTGCAGCCATGATCGCCGTGATACCTCCGACCCAGGCGATCACCATCAATGCATCGGGGTTGAGCATGAAGAAAACGCGACAAAGCATGAAGACGCCCGCTGCCACCATGGTGGCAGCATGGATTAACGCACTGACAGGTGTCGGGCCCTCCATCGCATCGGGAAGCCATACATGAAGTGGAAATTGAGCAGACTTTCCAAGCGCGCCACAGAATAGCAGCAATCCGGTCAGCCCTGCCAGTGCTCCCAGGACCTCAGGATTCCCAGCGAAAATCTCTTCCAGTTCCAAGAAGTTCAGGGAACCCGTTGCTGACCACACCATCAGGATGCCAATAATAAACCCAAAATCCCCCAATCTGTTGGTCAGAAACGCCTTTTTGCAGGCATCCGCCGCCTTGGGGCGTTCATACCAGAAACCAATCAAAAGGTAGCTGGAGACTCCCACCAGTTCCCAGAAGATAAACATCTGCATGAAATTGGAAGCCAACACGATGCCCAGCATGGAGAAGGTGAAAAGGCTCAGGCTGGCAAAGTAACGACTGTAAGAGCGGTCGTCTTTCATATAGCCCTGTGAATACCACTGGATCAAAGCCCCAACCCCTGTGACGACCAGTAGCATGAGCCTGCTCAGGCTATCCAAACGCACTCCAATGGTCGCTTGAAGATCACCAATGGAAATCCATGTGATATTGGATTCTCCCTGATGGTGGGAAACCAGGAAGAGTAGCAGGCTTGCTAGGAAGCTGGCGATCCCCGCGCCAA
>JAAZXX010000695.1 GCA_014239995.1 Verrucomicrobiia bacterium | reverse complement strand
ACCGGTCGCACGAACGCCAAAGGCCATATCTGCGTCCTTCGCATCTGCAATGATGAAGGCACGCGTAGTGGGATCAGACTTGATCTCGGTTAATTTTTGATCAAGCGACTTTAACATGCTAAGAGCCTGTGCTTTCGACAATCACTATAATTGCACCTTGATCATGGTTTCTTTCAGGGATCTTGCAGATTGCTGGAGCCCGGCCTGTTCCTTGGGCCAAAGCTTCATGGCCACCTGTTCCTGCACACCACGACGCCCCACCACCGTAGGCACGCTGAAGCACACATCCTTGATGCCGTAGCTCCCCTGAACCAGTGAGGATACAGGGAGTACGCGCTGCTGATCCAATGCGATCGCATGGATCACATCGCGGATGGCAATCCCGACGGCATAACCCGCCCCCCCCTTGCGCTTGATCACTTCCGCCCCACTGGCACGGGTACGGGCAAAGATCTGGCTCTGAAAAGCAGGACTGCATCCGGGATATTCCGTCAGGGGCAATCCATTGATGGAGGCCGAGGACCAGATGGGAACCATCGAATCACCATGTTCCCCGAGGGTCAGAGCCTTTACCTGAGTCGGTGCGACCTTGAGGGCGTCCGCTATCAGGGAACTGAACCGGGTGGAATCAAGCATGGTTCCCAGTCCGATAACCTGTTCCCATGGAAGTCCAAGGCGTTGTCCTGCAAGCTGGGTCAGGATATCAACCGGATTAGACACCACAAAAACAATGGCATCCCTGCGCATGCCAGCCTGCTTGATGCTTTCCAGAATCTGGACAAACAAGGCTACATTACGGTTGATCAAGTCCAGGCGCGATTCATCAGGCTGACGGCGCAATCCCGCGGTGATGAGAAACAGGTCCGAATCTGCAGCACGCTCATAGTCACCCGCGTAGATCCTCTGGTCAGCAGCAAACGCTGCCCCATGCAGGAGGTCCAGGGCTTCCCCCTCGGCCATGGCCTGATTGGCGTCAATAAGTTGAATCTCGGAAACAATGCCCCCGCACTGCAGAGCAAACGCGGCGCAGGAACCGACACGTCCCCCTCCTCCAATGATACTGATCTTCATATTGTGTATTTCAGTGGATACTCGAAAACTTATTTTGTCGATAGTTGGGCCATGACCTGATCCGTGATCGCCCTCACGGTGGACTCAACATGTTCGTCCCTGGGGGCTGAAGCTTCCTCTTCCTTGGAAGGCACAGCGCACATAACACCTGGGCGCCATTCCTCGTTGTCGCACAATTCACATTCCTTGAGCCCGAAACGGGGATCGGGGATACCAAGAGTCTGTTTGATATTCAGGAGATCCTTCAGCTGTTCTGGATTCATGGTCTTGAGAGGCGTCCCCAGTTGCGAGGCCACCCAGATGGTGCGGCAGTAGGCCTCCAGGATCTCCATCTTGAAATAGGCGTCCTCTACGGTGAGATGGCTCCATGAAACGGCCCCGTGATTCCCCATCAGAACGGTGTTGTGTTTGTCCACCAGATCAGCCACGAGTTTACCCATCTCAGGAGTACCGGGGGTCCGGTAGGGTGCAATGGGCACCTTCCCAATAAACACCTCGATTTCAGGGATCATGCAGGTTGGTGGTTCCACTCCGGCCACCGCGTATGCGGTTGCATGCGGGGGATGACAATGAGCCGTTGCCTTGGCCTTGGGCTGTCGCTTCATGATCTCCAAGTGCATCAGGATTTCGCTGGTGCGCTTCTTCTTTCCTGCCTTCTGGTTACCATCCAGATCCACCATGCAGAGGTCTGAGGGCTTCATGAAGCCCTTGGAAACAAGGGTCGGTGTGCATAAGGCAAGATCGTCGGCGACCCGGATCGCAATGTTGCCACCGTTCCCATCCACATAGGCACGTTGCCACATGCGCCGTCCTACATCACAGATCTGTTCCTTGAGGGATTCCATCTCTTCGGTGTGAAAGAAACTATCCAGATCCGACTGGGAACTGTTCGCAGAAATAGAACCGGAGGAATGGGATGCACCGGTGGCAGTCCGTGCGCTCGCCGCCTTGCCAAACTCTGAGGACTTGAGCAGATCCCTGGCCGAGGGGGTCAGAATGGCATCAACCGTGATGGCTTCCGTGGACTTACCCTGTCTCAAGAGGGCTTCCACATCTTTGACACTTATAATTTTTTTCATTCGTCTTTCTTGGGTGTATAAAAGGTTGCATCCACCAACGCGGCGTTGATGGCATCAATAGGAATGGGCGGGTCAAAGGGTGATGCGGCCTCACGGCCTTCGATAAAACCGATCGTATCACCCACGCCACCGCCCAGATTATCGTAAACGACCAACGAGGGTTCTTCGCTGACTTCGTTAAGGGCTTCCGTCCCCTGTTGAAAATGATCACTGTTGAACGGACTCACCACCAGCCAGCGTGCGCCCTTGAGGGAATCCACCGCCTGACTC
>JAAZXX010000694.1 GCA_014239995.1 Verrucomicrobiia bacterium | reverse complement strand
GATCTATCTGCTCTTTTGGTATGCCTCTATGGGCCGCAAGAAGGTGTTCATTGGCTCGTTCCCTGAGATTGTGAAGACCAAAGTAATCGCCGTTGATCATCACGTGCACGGGGCGATACGCCTGTGTATCAAGCCCCATTTCTGCCATGAAAGACTGCCCCAGGGCATCCCGCAACATCGCAAGCGCCCAATCATTCCCACCATTCCGAAGCAACAACTGTTTAAAGGTTTTCTGTTGCCTATCCTCAAAGATTGTACCACGAAAGCGATTGTCTCCGTAACTTGATCGGGCTACCAAAGCCAGGGATTTCTGGGGGTTTGCACGAGACCAGGCCCCATGAATCTTGGCTCCAACGGTTTGTCTGAACCACCGTGAACCCGAGGGTTCAATCCATTCCACCTCAACTTGACGTTCCCATTCACGCCAAAAGTTTGCCCCTAAATAAGGCCGCAAAGGTGAGGCAGCTGGGCCTTTCACGTAGATTCCCTCCGAAGGACTGAACCATTCTTCCGGCGGACCGCTGAGGGAAATAACAGGAATGGAAGTGGGAAAATCTATCAGGTAGGTATGTACCATGCATGGGCCTGGACGGTAAGCGAGCTGAAATGCCTTGGCTTTCAGAACCGTTGTGGACCCAATGCTGAGGGGCTTCTGGTAAAGAAGTGCATTTTTGTCGGGAATATCGCCATCAAGGGTATAACGAATCTGTGCGTCTGGATTTGGATGACTCAAGGCCACGATGACGGCAGAAGCGTAAGCTCCTCCTTGCTGACTCGCCTTGACCTCAGGGAGAATCCCCAGAAATGTCTCGACGTCGTTACGAGTCCCCGGAGTTGGATGGAATGTATGATGTACCTGACCACTCAGTGGATCTCGAACCAGGGAGGCGTCCTTGAGGGTTGTTTTAACTTCAAACGTATCCAGTCGCCTTCCGTCCGGGCCACTCAAAGTCAAAATTCCGGGTCCGTTTTTTATACGAAAAGGCGCATGCATTTGTGAAGCAGGCAACCCCCACCTGCGCATGAGATAGTTCTCGATGGCACTTGTTTCCATGGGACTAAGAACCCTGTTGTAAAGAAGCAATTCTGAAAACCACCCATGCCATACACGGTTATCAAGAAGGCGGTCCGATCCAAGGAGGTTGAAGTGTTTCTCCCGATCTGACTGGAACCGGAGTAGTGACAATGAAACAGGGGCGGCTTGGGTCAAAGCGTCGATTCTTTGGCCATTTTGAAAAACACCATGGCTCAACCAGCCGTCACCATGCAATGGATGCATCAGCAGTTTGTTTGAGCCTCGCACCATCGGGTAGTCAGTGGTATGCCCCAGGATGGGACGAAAATGGTCACTCGCAGCCGGGTGTTCCGCACCCACCCAGAAGACTGTCCTTAAACCATGCAGGGTGTCCATTTTGAGAAAATCATCATCCCCATCAAAGTAGACCGCCGGCACCTTGCCTGGGGTTAAGATGACACGTCGGGGGGCCTTCTCAGCTTGAGCTTGCCTTGTGTCAAGGCCCAGCGGTCCGCGATCCAGCCATTGTTGAATATCCCCATTTTTTCCAAAAACAAAATGGTCCACTTGGGAGGCATCCAAATGCAGGATTTCTCCATCCAGCATTGGTTTTTCCAAGCTCAATTCATGATGGATCGGCACACTTCGGGCAATTTGGCCCGAACAGAAAACCACCACCCACTCTCCAGGTTTCAAGCGATAAGGGGGAAAGGTGAAAAGAAAGGGCCGTGCAGGGTCCGGGGAAAGGCCATGACCCATCAGTTCAACAGGGAAGGCAGCCTCATTTTTAATTTCGACCCAGTCCGGAAAAGATCCGCCAGCATCATGCAACGTTTTCCCGTTACTGGGCATCATCTCGCTGATGCGCACACCTGAGGCTAGGGCGCTACTCATGAGCAACAACACGAGGCAGAAGATCGCTGCGGGTGGCAGGGTATTCACACGAATTTTCTGTAATGCAGATAAGCAAGCGTTGCTGGTTCCACTACCTGCCAAATGCGAGTTATCCAAGTAATACTGAAAAGATCCCTGTTTCATCGAGGATTCCAGAACAATGATCCAGTTTGAAAGTGGGGGCAATGACTCACCAGGCGCCACCTGAACCATGGTTGACCAATGGCCATGAGGTCTACTTGCCATCCCGGTCAGAATCAAGTGTTAAAAACCATCGGAAACCATAGTCAGCAATCCAAAGGCAAGCCCACATCTCAAGGGAAACGAGCCTGTAACTTAAAATTCACGGTCATCACGTGGGGCTTCGAAAATGGTATTAGAACTTCAAAATCACAAAAACATCTCAGCATAGTTGGAAAAACTAAAGGTCACTTTTATTTTTTTCTGCAGGTAAAAAATAATAGTCAACCCCTGAAATCATATCACTTCCTTACTTTTCAACCAAACAACAAAA
>JAAZXX010000693.1 GCA_014239995.1 Verrucomicrobiia bacterium | reverse complement strand
CCAATGGCCATGAAATGGCCGTCCGGAGTGACGGAAGAGGTATGCTGGAAGGCCTGGATTCCCTTGAAACTGCGAACCTCCTTACCTTCCGTGTCCAGTAGACGGAGTTTAGCATCTCCTGAACTTGCGATGAACTGGTTGCTCAGGCCCACAAAAGCAACGCCGGTGATCTCCTTGTCAAAACCCTCGATGTTCTTTTTTCGATTTCCCTCGGGGTAAGCCCAGAGTTTGACCTTTTTGTCGGCCCCTCCGGTGGCCAGCATGCGCCCATTGGATTGCCAGGAAATGTCCATGACATGATGCGTGTGGCCTTCGAGGGTTTTCTCAATATTCCATGTTTCGCAGTCCATGATTTTCGCCATTTTATCGGATGCGCACGAGGCCAGGTGCTGACCGTCTGGAGAGAATGCCAACCCGAGGACTGCGTCGCTGTGGATACGGTCAAGATCGTGGGTCAGTGATCTTTCCTGGATATTCCATATCAGGATTTCACCATTGCGGCTTGGTTGGCCTCCTCCGCTTGCCAGCCAGAGGCCATTGGGTGAAAAAGTCAAGGCATTGACCCGGTCTCGGATGGGTGAGTCGGGTTGACCATTCCCCAGTTGCCCCGTCAAGGTCCACGAGGGTTTTTCGTTGCGCCATATCCATCCTTCCCTTCCAGATATTATCCATCGCCGATCCTCGGCATGGAAGTGGATGGAATGCAGTGGACCTTCAGTGATATTGGAAGCTTCCAAAGGAAACCCATCCTTTGTGCTCCACAGCATCCAGTTTCCGTGCGTTCCCACCGCTGAGAGCATGGATCCATCGTTATTGAAGGCCAGGGCATGGGCACGGGTATCAGCCTGTTTCAATTGTGTTTGTGCCTGATTCACGCGCTTTATTGCCTCGCTGACTTCGTTTTCGCGCGAGGCGATGGTCTCCTGCATCCCCAGGATGGATTGATCAAGGTGTTGCTTCCTGGTTTCTGCAAGCTGGGTTTCCGTTCTGGCCAGGGCATGTTGCATTTCCAATGGAGGCTGTTCCCCCTGGAGTTTCTCGAGTTGCTTTTGTGTCTCTTCCACCGCTTTGCGGTGTTGTGCCGTGATATCCTCCTTGTTGGCGGTCGTCTGATCGAATGCTTCCTGGCTTCTTCCAGCGGCAAAAGCATGTCGTTCGATCGCCTCAAGGACGCCCTGGATCTTGATGACGGATGCTGGGTTGGCTTCTTGTTGGGGTGGATCCAGGGTATTCCTGACGGTTCTTGCTGCCTGTTCCTTGGCCTCCGTAAGTTTTTTTTGAGCCTTCGCCAGGGCATCTTCTGCACGCTGGATCTCGGACTGGTAGGCATTCAGCAGCTTGCTTGCCTGATCTGCCTTGTGCTGGGCAGACTTGATAGCAGCCTTTTTTTCCTTGAGCGACGTGTCGGCAACGGCGAGTGCCTCGACCGCGTTGATCGTCCTCTCTGCTGCCTTTTCCGCTTCCTTCTTGAGATTCTCAAGGTCCTTCCTGTTGTCCTCGAGCCATGCATCTGCCATTGTTTTCCTTTGTTCAGCCCTGGCCAGCTCGTTTGCGGGTTTTGGGTGGGGCTGCATTTGGGTAAGACGGGTGTCCTCCACTTCCTTCCAGATCTGTATGGAGCCATTCTTCTGGAGGATCCCTATCTGCAAGCCATCGGGACTGATAGCCATGTCACGGATTGCGTCACCCGTGGTGACTGTCCGCATCAACGCCCCCGAATCAGGATCCCACCACTTGAGGGTCCCATCATGACTTCCCGAAACCAGTGCAGGGGTTTCAGATGAAGAGAAACCAAGTGTTGTCAAGGTCGATTCGTGTGCCAGCCACACGGTTTTCAGTTGCGCGCTGAAAGTCGCTGATGACGCCGTGATTCTCCATTGCCGGATCAGCTGCTTACTGTCAGCACCGAAAAGCATGGAGGCATCTGGTGTCCACTGCAGATGTGTGATGGGGGAGTCCATCGAGGTTTCCTGCAGGAGCGTACCATCCGCCATGGACCAAAGTAAAAGGTGGCCTTCCCTTGATCCGGCAGCCAGCCACTCTCGGTTGGGCGAGGTGATGGCGCATTGGATTTCATGGCCCTGCATCTGGAAGTGCTGCATGCTTTCTTGTGCTTTCCCATCCCAAACAATCACCCCGCCTTTCTGGAGAATCAGGCATGTGGTCAGGGAGGAAGGGTCAAAGCATGCCCTCTGGATGAGAGATGGAACTTTCATGGGCAACATGCCGGTTTCAAAGACACGTTTCCAAAGTTTAATCACGCGGTAGCCGCCTGAAGCCAGAAGGCCGCCGTCCGTGCTGAAGGCGAGTGATTGAACAAAGTCCAAATGTGCGGATTTCCGACTGTCTTCCTGTTCCGTGTCCATCAGGGCAGGATCGTAAAGGCGGGATGTATACCTTTGCTCAGGGAGTCGGTAGATATC
>JAAZXX010000692.1:241-2425 GCA_014239995.1 Verrucomicrobiia bacterium | reverse complement strand
GGAGAATTGTGGACTTCGTCTGAAGCACCCACGCTATTACTGGCTCATGGATTACTTCCTACCAGACTGCACTCTAAAAAATTAACTGTGCATCAAGCCGTGCAGTTGGGCGATGGGCGTTGGGCGGCAGCGACCAGCAACGGACTACAGATTGAAAGGGATGAAAAACTGAGCCCATGGATCGTTGAAGATGGTAAAGGGAGAGAATGGGGAAGGTCTGATGTCAGGGGAATCACTCTGGACACCCAGGGGCAGGTATGGTTCGGAACCTTAGCTGGGGCAGCATGCCTTACCAAAGATGGATGGGTATTCTACGAAGGTAAGGATGGTTTACCCTACAGCGATTTCACCTGCCTGACGGCAGGTCCCAATGGGGAGGTTTGGTTTGGCACACACCTCGGCCTGGTTCGATTTGCCAATGATCAGTGGTCTTACCGTCAAGGACGTCGATGGATTCCCAGCGATGACATAAGGGACCTGAAAGTAGACCCAATGGGAAGTCTCTGGGTCGCGACCTCCAATGGAGTGGGCGTGATTCACAGGCAAGGAATGACCCTTGCGGAAAAGGCGTCTTTTTACGAGCATGAAATCGAAACACAGATCAAGCGCACCCCTTTTGGATATGTTTCCGAAGTAAGTCTCTCATCACCAGGAGACAAATCCAATGTTCACTATCACGACAGCGACAATGATGGGCTGTGGACAAGCATGTATGGTGCGGCGGAGTGCTTCGCGTATGGAGCTACAAAGAATCCTGCGGCCAAGCGTCGTGCAACGCAGGCATTCGAAGCCCTTCGTTTCCTTCAAAAAGTAACCCAAGGGGGCTCCCACCCGGCGCCCAAAGGTTTTGTGGCCCGAACGATACGCTCTACATCACATCCTGATCCAAACGAAGGACGATTGGAAAGGGACAGAGAGATGCAAAAAAAACGGGATAGTCTATGGAAAATTTACGAACCACGGTGGCCAAAGAGTGCGGATGGAAAATGGTTCTGGAAAAGCGATACAAGCTCAGACGAGCTTGATGGACACTATTTCTTTTACCCGCTTTATTATGATCTGGTCGCTACCACAGCTGCAGAAAAGCGACGCGTGCAAGAGGTCGTCATAGACCTGACGGATCACATCATCCAACACGGCTACAACCTGGTGGATCACACAGAAACAGTCACCCGATGGGGTGTGTATTCTCCGGAAGCACTCAATCATGACTACAGTTGGTGGGAAGAACGCGGCTTGAAGTCCCTCAGCCTGCTATCCTATCTCGCCGTTGCAGCCCATGTCACTGGAGAAGCAAGATACCTGGATCATCAAGAACAACTTGTGCGTGAGCACGGATACGATACAAACGCCATGATCTACAAGATTCATCGTGGCATCGGCACTGGAAACCAGTCCGATGATGAAATGGCCTTCATGAGCTATTATAATTTGCTTCGTTACACACCTAAAAGCAGCCTGCGTAACAAAATGCTGCTCTCGTTTTATGCCGCATGGCGCAACGAGGCCCCAGAGCTTAATCCATTCTTTCATTTTGCGTTTGGAGCGCATGCCATGGGCGAAAAAGCCACCAACCCTTGGGGACGATATTCTATTGAACCGCACTCCGATTGGCTGACCGATTCCATTGAAACCTTGAAAGGATTCCCGTTGGATCGCTTGAATTGGTCATCAAAAAACAGTCACAGACTCGACATCGTCCCGCTGCCTGCTCAGAATGTGAGTGATATCCTGGGAGAACCAAACCCAAACCACGGCTACAGAGTCAACGGAAAGGTTCTCCCAATCGAAAACAGACACTTCAATCACTGGAACACCAATCCATGGGAATTGGATTACGGGGGCAATGGGACGGTCCTGGCCAGTGGAACAGTGTTTTTACTGCCTTACTATATGGGCTTGTACCACGGATTCATTCAGTGAAGCATGGGTGGTATCGGAACATAGATTTGAGAACTCAATACCATGGAACACATGGGAGCTTGTGCTCTCCAAAGTTTCTCCTGGGGCCAGTCATCAACGACTGAAGATAACCTCACCACAGCCCGGAACCACATCGCCAATAACCCAGGATGGATGCCCACCTCGTCGAAGAGCGGTAAGAACCGGAGCAGCCTTGCTTGCAGCCACCGTGATGGTGAGTCCAATCCCCATGTTAAAAACATGAAACATCTCGCGTTCATC
>JAAZXX010000692.1:0-234 GCA_014239995.1 Verrucomicrobiia bacterium | reverse complement strand
CCTTTTGGATACGCACGTCAAGATTCTCTGGAAGATTACGCGGAATATTGTCCTGAAATCCGCCTCCAGTAATGTGTGCCATCGCCTTAATTTGGAGAGGTTTCCCTGGGACGTTGAATCTTTTCAGCAGACGATGCACGACCTGATTGTAGCTCGTATGCACAGCCATCAGGGCGTCATCTACCCGACCTCCAAGGTCGACGAGTCGCGAGGAGGGTTTGAGTCCTGCCTTGT
>JAAZXX010000691.1 GCA_014239995.1 Verrucomicrobiia bacterium | reverse complement strand
TGCTGATGACAGTCTCATCGATGACCGAAAGTAAACCGGATGGTCGGAGTGCAAGATGCTCCCAAGCCATGCCAGATTGGCCGGGACAGGGCTACGGGGCAGGCGAGCCGTCTGGGTATTTGGGTGTTTGGTTTGAGCAGGCCAGGTTTACTCCGTTACTATCACGGAGCGTTCACACGGTGAGAAATTATCTTCGAAATCCTCATGGCACGTTCAGTGCCATGGTTGAACTGTGCGTCCTGAGGGTACGTAAAAGATCCCGCAATGTGCGGGATCTTTCTAAAATGCTGCAGGCAGTATTTAATTCCCCACTCTGACGAGCTTCATAATACGCCCGTCGACGTTCCAGTCCTGCACATATAGGTTGCCTTGAGCATCCCAGTTGGAACCGTGCGTTCCACTGAAAACACCTTCAATCCAGTCGGCTTGCTTCACTCCATAATTACGTCCTAGTTCTGGGTTCGGATTGTGTCCTAAAACCGCCATGATCGTGTTGGTTTTGTCGAGTATGACGACGCGCCCGTGCAGGTCTGGTACAGAGACGTAGTCACCTTGGACAGCCACGGAAGTTGGCATGCCCAATCCGCCGATGACTTCGGTGATGTATTCTCCTTCCAGGCTATAATGAAGAAGGCGCCCTTTGGGCTGGTGGTTACGGTCACAGATCAAAAGGCGGTTCGGATCATAGCGAGTATCAAGTGTCATGCCGTGAGCTGTATTGAATTGGCGTGGCCCATTACCTTTGGCTCCAAAGTGCTTCAGGTATTTGCCGGTTTTGTCAAACTTGAATATGATATTGCTGGCGTAGCCATCAGAAAGATAAATGTTTCCGTCTGCATCCACCGTAATGGCAGTGGGGCTGAAACTTGTGAGTTCCAGTTTGGATTCTTCCGGGAAAGGAAGCTTGAGAGCTACCTTGCCATCGTTTGCATTGAACTTGATACCTTCCTTGTTATTGTTGCGGGCACCATAAATGTATTCGACGCCATCTTCGTTGCGGATTTCTATGTCGTGAAGCTTGGTATATGGTTCTTCAAGAAAACTGCGCAATATCTTTCCGTCGGCATTGAAAGCATAGACACCTCTGTCGGCACTTGTGTATACCGTGCCATCTTTCCCAATGACAACTCCACCATGCGTTGGGCCTATTTGAGATTTTCCAAGTTCATCCAAGCCCCAGTCAGAAACGGTGTCGAAGGTCATTAGCCCAGTGCCAAGCCGAACGCTTTTTTTATCGTGGTCGTGGTCGTGATCGTGACCGTGATCCTGTGTGGAAGGGGCGCATCCCATCAAAAAAAGCGTTGCAAATAAAAACGTGAAAATAGGTTTCATAGTAGGGTGATATTGGATTGTGTTGGTTAAGAATCAAGCTGATTTCCAAGTTCGATCTGTATCATCTCCATTCGTAATTAAAGATTGATGGCCGCTGACTTCCTGCCCCATGTTGAATACGAGGATGAACGGATGATATCATGTTGGAGTGCTCATGCAAGATTCTTCATCACAACACGGCGACTGCCGGACAAGGGAAACAATCGCGACCAACAAAATCCATGAAACAATAGATGCCATAATGGACGCCTTGAGAAGGATTCTGGGAATCAAGGATAAAACCAAGGGGGCGCTTCCACCGGGGCCATTAAAATGAGTGCAAGTGCCTGGCATCGATGCATGGAGAACAAATGCCTTGCCAATATTGAATAATTAGAAGGATAATGAGGGCATATTCCTTAAACAGTCACCAGATCAATAGCTTATGAGCGCATCATCTAAAATAGAGGACACAAACCAATCTTCACGACGCGATTTCATCAAAAACACAGGGAAAGCTACCGCTGCAAGTGCCTTGGCTGGCCTTGCACTGCCACACGTGCATGCACAAAGCAGTGAAACGGTTCAGGTTGCCCTGGTGGGATGTGGTGGACGCGGAACCGGTGCCGCAGCCAATGCACTCTCCGTTTCAAATGGCCCTACCAAGCTGGTTGCCATGGCTGATGTGTTCCAACATCGGCTGGACGGCAGTCACAGGACCCTGAATCGCCGGCACAAGGACAAGATGGAGGTTCCAAACGACAGGAAATTTATTGGTTTCGACGGTTACAAGAAAGCCATTGATGCCCTGAATCCTGGTGATGTCGCGATTTTCACCACCCCTCCCGGCTTCCGTTGGGTTCATCTGACCTACGCGATTGAACGGGGTGTCAACGTATTCATGGAAAAGCCCGTCACGGTCGATGGTCCTGCCACGCGCAAGATGATGGAGCTGGCAGACAAGGCAACAGAGAAAAACATCAAGGTTGGGGTTGGCTTGATGGTACGCCACTGCCGAGCACGTCAGGAACTTTTCAACCGCATACAGGATGGCGAAATCGGTGATATCATCAACATGCGGGCCTACCGTATGCACGGCCCGGTAGGATCCGCCT
>JAAZXX010000690.1 GCA_014239995.1 Verrucomicrobiia bacterium | reverse complement strand
GTTACGATGAGCGCTGAAGTTTTTGTCAGTTACGCAAGAACCTATAGAGAGCGGGTGGTGGAGTTAGTGGAGCGAATGCGCTCGGCGGGCATTGGGGAGGGCGGAATCCACGGGGCAAGCCTGTGGGGTCAGGAGATTGTGGACGCCATTGATGCCTCCAAGGTGATGGTCCTGATGATTTCCGATTCCTCGATTACCTCCGACAATGTCGTCAAGGAATTGTCCATTGCCTCGGAGGAGAAGAAGCCAATTCTGCCGGTTTACCTTCAAAGGTCTCAACTCCCAAAATCCATGCGCTACCAACTGGCGGGGATTCAGCACATTGAATTTTTCGAGGGACAGGAGGATGAGGCTTTCCAGTCGATGCTTGTCTCCCTTTCCCGACTGGGCGTTTCTGCCGGGGGGACTGAAGCGAAGCAGGATCCACCCTCAAAGACCGTTCCGGAGAATCAATCAACAGCAACGAATGCGCCTGTGTCAACCGTCAGGAAAGGCGGCCTCGTAACCGCCCTTCTGGCGCTTGCAGTCATTGGCCTTGTTTTGGCGCTGATCATGCGCCCTGACAAATCAACTGAAACGCCCAAGGGTCAGAATGCTGAAATTGAAAAAAACGAAGCGCCACCAGTCAAGCCGTCCAAGACCAGCATAGTGGTCCTTCCCTTCCGAAACATAGGCCCCAAGGAGCAGGAGAGCTTCCTTGCAGATGGAATGCATGAAGAAATAGACGCGATGCTCTCGATGACTCCCTATCTCAAGGTGAAGAATGCCTCTGGGATAAAAACCACAGAGCTTGACCCTAAATTAATTGGTGAATCCTTAAAGGTTGATGCTGTTCTTATGGGGACGGTGAGACAGTCAGCGGGGCAACTCAGAGTAATCGTCAAACTTGTGGACACTGAAACTCAGGACAATATATGGGCTAGTACTTTCGACAAAAGGGAGAGCGATGTTTTTGATGTACAAAAAGAGATTGCCCAAAAGGTTGTAGCAGGGCTGAAACTTGAACTCGGGCAAGGACAGGAAGATCAATTGTCTAAGCGGCAAACAAAGAATCTCGAGGCTTACAACTTATTTATCCAAGGTCGAAAAATGTGGAATACACGTACCCGTGAAGGCATGCGGGATTCGATTGCAAAATTTGAGTTGGCTCTCGCCAAAGATCCCAACTTTGCCCTGGCTCATGTAGGAATTGCTGATGCATACAATCAGCTTGTAAAATATGGTCACTCGCCTCCCAAAGTATCTTACCCAAAGGCGCGAGAAGAATTAAAGAAAGCCCTGGAGTTGAACGAAAACCTTGCAGAAGTTCACGCAAGCATAGGCTGGATTTATCTGGATTTTGATTGGGATTGGGATGCAGCAGAAAAATCATTAAGGAAAGCTATATCAATTGACCCAAACAACCCTGAGGCGAGACGGTGGATTTCGCATCTTTATATGATTCAGGGCAAAGTTTCTGACGCGATTTATGAAATAGATAAAGGGATCGAATTGGTACCAAATTCAGCAAATATGCTTACATCTAAAAGTCTTTGCCTGGTTCAGTCGGATATAAAGTCTCAAATTGATCTTATCATGGAGGGCATTAGAAAAGATCCGGCATTTGTAATCTCCTATGCTGATTTGGCAAAAAAACTCGCAAAAACAAATGAATTTGAAAAAGCACTCCAAGTGATAGCGGATGGTGAAAAACTGTATCCAGGGATGTATGAGGTTGAGAAAGCTTATGTGCTTGCAAGTATGGGAAGAAAGGAACAGGCGGCTAATTTGTTGGCTGAAATATTAAGCAAAAAAGAAAATGAAATTGTCCACTTACCTTTTATTGCCGATGCATATTATAAGCTGGGTGAAATGGATTTGGCTTTGGCATATTTCGAGGAGGCAATTGAAGAGAAGCATCCTGACACACCTTTTTTGTATATTGAATGCGATTGGTTTAAATTATTTGAAAACACTAAATTCAAGGAGCTTTGCGGAAGAATGAACTTGCCTCCAAAAACCAAGCAATGAGCGCTGAAGTATTTGTCAGTTATTCCAGTCAGGATCACGCGCAGGTTAGCAAGATAATCGAGCGACTGCGTAAAGCCGGCGTATCGGTCTGGATGGACGAGGGTGGGATTGATGCCGCCACACTGTGGTCTGAGGCAATCGTTGAGGCCATCAACGAAAGCAAGGTCCTAATCATGATGGTGTCAAAGCACTCGACCGATTCGGCCAATGTGGTCAAGGAGGTGATGCTCGCCTCGGAGTCCAGCAAAACAATCCTCCCCGTCTATCTTGAGCCAGCAGACATCCCAACGCGCCTGAAATACCAACTGACCGGGATTCAACACTCGGAAGCCTACAGTCTGACACCGGATGAACTACTAGATGAACTGCTGAGGGGATTAGCGAAGAACGGTGTGACGGTGCCCGGCTATGATGTGGCAAG